>CAVIFU010000026.1:0-22031 GCA_963642145.1 Ruminococcus bicirculans (ex Wegman et al. 2014) | reverse complement strand
GTAATTTACTTTTTATTTTCCCGTATAAAACGACGTAACTCGGCAAAACAGATGTCAAATATATCCGATAAGTAGTAAAATAAAAATATCAAATTCGGAGGAATCGAAAATGAATACCATTGCAAATGCTGTTGGCATGATCGCCGCAAGTGCAGGCGCGGACGCTCTCGCAAACGCTCTCGGCGTGGCGGCAGGAACTATGATGACCATACTTATGGTTACAGGCGTTATAGCCATAGTTCTCTACATCCTTTACATAGTCGCTTCTTGGAAGCTGTTTGCTAAGGCGGGAGAGGCAGGCTGGAAATCCCTTATACCATTCCTTAACGGACACGTCTTGTACCGTATCGCCTGGAAACCGGCATGGTTCTGGATCGGAGTACTGCTTGACATCGCACTGCTTGTATTGTCGTACTTTAACCCGGACAGCGAAAACATGATACTTTTGGCTATTTCAGGCGCATTGGGCTTGATTACGATCATTATCCACATCACGTTCAGCGTTAAGCTTTCCAAGGCTTTCGGTCACGGCGGCGGATACGCGTTGGGTCTTATATTCTTCCCTTCCATTTTCTGGCTTATACTCGCTTACGGAGAATCCGAGTATGTAAGAAAAGTCAGATAGTCGCAAAATCGCAATTTTTGGTTTTCAACTTAGAAATTCGGCAGAAATGCCGAATTTTTTTGTGTCGGAGGCTTAAAAGTATGTTAAAAACAGAAAAATTGTAACAGATTTTGGAAAAATGGGTATTGACGGATATGCCATATCGCGGTATAATTAAAACGTACCGAGAGTACCGAAAATAAATATTTTACAAGGAGATATATTGTAATGAGAAAAGCATTTATATGCCCTACCAAGTACGTTCAAGGCGAAGACGAACTCCTAAACCTCGGATATTTCGTTAAGACTTTCGGCAAGAAAGCACTCCTCATAGGTGATGCGTTTGCCAAGAAACTCGTAGCCGATAAGCTCGAAGCTACCCAAAAGAAGTTCAACGTTGAACTCGTTATGTGCGATTTCGGCGGTGAGTGCTCTCGCCAAGAAGTTGAAAGGCTCAAAGCGTTTGCAAAAGCCAACAAGTGCTCCTGCACCATCGGCTTGGGCGGCGGCAAAGCCATAGATACCGCTAAGTGCGTAGCTGCCGGCAGCAACCTCATCATTTGCCCGACCATCGCCGCTACCGACGCTCCGACCAGCCACAGCGCGGTTCTTTACACCCCCGATCATCACTTTGACGATTATGCATACTTCCGTCAAAGCCCGAGCGTAATTCTTATCGATACCACCGTTATCGCCAACGCTCCCGTACGCTTCCTCGTATCCGGCATGGGCGACGCTCTTTCCACTTACTTTGAAGCACGCGCCAACGTCAGATCCTTCTCCAACGTCAACGCAGGACTTCCCTGCGGCGCCGATCGCAAAAAGGGCACGATGCTCGGCTACGGCACCATGGCGGCGTTTGCAATGGCAGAACTCTGCTACAAGACTCTTTTGAGTGACGGTGCCAAAGCCAAAACAGCTTGCGAATGCAACGTCGTAACTCCCGCATTGGAGAAGATCGTTGAAACCAACATCCTCCTCAGCGGTCTCGGATTCGAGTCCGGCGGTCTTGCAGCGGCGCACGCCATCCACGACGGTCTTACGCTCCTTCCGTCCCACACCAAGTTCTATCACGGCGAAATGGTAGCCTTCGGCACCATCTGCCAATTGGTACTCGAGAACAGCCCCGAAGAAGAGCTCTATGAAGTTCTTGACTTCTGCTTGTCCGTAGGTCTTCCAGTTTGCCTCAAAGACATCGGCACCGACGAGCTCGACGACGATATGCTCCGCGCTATTGCCGAGAAGACTTGCATACCCGATGAGTCCGTACACAACATGCCTTTCCCCGTAACCGTAGATATGGTTGCGGCAGCTATCAAGGCGGCAGACAGAATCGGCTATGAGTACAAATACGGTTGCGATTGTGATTGCGATTGCCACTGCTAATACAGAGCGTTGCGTGCCGATAAGGCACGCAACTTATTAGTTATATATGCCGTTACGTCCGCAAGGGCGTAATTCGCGCGCCTAACGGCGCGCATATATAACGCGCGCATGCGCGATACAACCAACAAGTCAAATATTATTAAGGAGACTATAAATGAAAAAAATAATCAACACTCCGGAAAGTTTCGTATACGATATGTGTCACGGTCTTGCCAAGGCGCATCCCGAACTTGAATTTGTGGAGAAGTACAAAGTAGTTAAAAAGAAAGTCGTAGACAGAAATAAGGTAACCCTTATCTCCGGCGGCGGATCCGGTCACGAGCCGGCGCACGCGGGATTCGTAGGCAAAGGCATGCTCGATTGCGCGGTATGCGGCGATATATTCGCGTCTCCTTCCCAAATCCAAGTCTATAACGCGCTCAAACTTACCGCTTCCAAGAAGGGCACCCTCATGATAGTCAAGAACTATTCCGGCGATTGCATGAACTTCAACAACGCCGCGGCTCTTGCCAAGGAAGACGGCATAGAAGTAGACGCCGTATACGTCAACGACGATATAGCCGTCAAAGACAGCCTCTACACCGTAGGCAGACGTGGCGTTGCGGGTACTGTATTCGTACACAAAATCGCAGGCGCTTGCGCAGAGCGCGGCGGCAGCCTCCAAGAGGTCAAAGCCGTTGCCCAAAAGGTCATCGACAATATCCGCAGTTTTGGTTTTGCGTTGACTTCTTGCACCGTTCCGGCGGCAGGCTCCCCGACTTTTGAAATCGGCGACGATGAAATGGAATTCGGCGTAGGTATCCACGGCGAACCCGGAAGAAAGAGAGAGAAACTTCAATCCGCAGACGCGCTTGCGGCAAGGATCGTTCCGGACCTTATGGAAGATCTTAAACTCCACGCAGGCGAAGAGATCGCCCTCCTTATCAACGGATTCGGCGGCACTCCGCTCCAAGAGCTTTACCTCTTCAACAACTCCGTTTCCAATGAGCTCGAAAAGGCAGGCGTCAAGATTTACAAGACCCTCGTAGGCAACTATATGACCTCCATCGATATGGCAGGTTCCAGCGTAACCCTCCTTCGCCTCGACGACGAACTCAAAGGTTACCTTGACGCTCCCGTACAAACCCCGGCAATTACTTGGGGCACCGTGGACGCCGAAGCGGAAGCTTGCAAAGACGCCATCAAGGCTATCGCCAAGGCTTTGAATCTTTCACCCGTAGCGGCGGCTCCCAAGGCGGATGTCGCAGTAGATGACGCGGTCGTAGAGGAAGACGACAACAAAACCTATGACTTTGTAGGCGAACCCGTAATAGCCGACAAGATCAATACCGCAGGCATGGGCAAGCTCGTAGAGACCATGGCCGATATCGTTATCGAGAACGAGATTCCCTTCTGCAAAGCGGATCGTTGCGGTGACGGCGACTTCGGTCAAAGCATAGCTAAGGGCTTCAAACAACTCAAAAAGGATTGGGCTACCCGCAAAAAAGGCAACATAGGTGAATTCCTTGTCAGCTGTTCGGAAGTCATCATGGAATATTGCGGCGGTGCCTCCGGTCCTATTTGGGGATCTGCGTTCAGATACGCGGGCAAGACAGCTCTCGGCAAGGACGAGATCGACCTTAAAGGACTTGCAGACATCCTTCAAGCCGCGGTTACCGGCGTACAAGAGACCGGTCGCAAGAGCTTCGGTAAGGGCGCAGTGGTAGGCGACAAGACGCTTATCGACGCATTGGTGCCAGCTGCGGACAGCCTTACAGCTTGTGCAGAGAAGGGATGCCCCCTCCGCAAGGCTATGGAAAAGGCGGCTGAATGCGCGGTTGAAGGCGCAGACAAGACCAAGTACATCCAAGCCAAACTCGGCAGAGCCGGCGTAACCGACTCCGAAGGCTTCCCGGATGCCGGCGCATACGGACTCGGCGTGATTTTCACCGAAATCTGCAAGAGAGTATAACAAGGACCTAACATAGTAATAATAAAAACAGAGGGCTCGATGCCCTCTGTTTTTTACGCGCTTCGGCTTATAATACATCGCTGGCGAGGGATATACGCGCTGACGCGCGGTGATATACACGCCACTTCGGGTCGCGGTAAAGGATACAAGAGTAAAAAATACGCCGCTTGCGCGGCGCATTTTATAAGTCGGTTGCGCACCAAACTTTGTTTATCTCTTCAAACGTTTTATCTTTGAGTAGGTCGTCAAACTTGATGCCGACGGGTCCGTGGTTGCCTTTCTCTATGGTGTACACGTTCTCGGCGTCGGGACCTACGCCACAAGTTGCCGACCATTCGAGTACCATATTGTCTCCTTTTGCGGAGCGAATTACTTTGTCAAGCACGACGTCGCCTTTTTCATCGGTGACGTACTGCACTCTCGTTCTTCCGTCGCAATCGGTGCCCATGAAGTAGACGGTGTTTACAAGAGTGGTGGAGTGTACGAGTTTGCCGTCAACTTCGACATAGGAGCTGTCCCAGTAATTTTCGAGGCGAGTTTTGCCGTTTTCTTCCGTTTGGAAGGCGTATACTGTTTGGTAATCGGGATTGTCCGAATCGCCGACATTGGTTTTTGCAAACGGGCGCGAAGCGTAGAAAGCGATGAGCTCTTCCCTTGTGGTAATTGGCTTACCGTCAACGGTAATCATGTAATCGTCACCGGTATGGGAATACTGTCCGCTTGTCATGAGCGTGGGGAATGGCAACAGCTCGTACATGGAAACCATGCTACGGAGTAGATCCGTTGCCACGCCGCCGACGATGCCGCCGACAAGTGAGGTATAGTCGCCGAAGTCCATGCCTTCTATTATCAAAGAGGCGTCTTCGAGGTAGGCGAGCGCGTCTATCGAGCCGAGCGCGGACGGCGCATAGGGGCAGTAGAGCACGACTTTTTGGCGGTTAGCCTCACTGCGAGCAAGGTAGCAGGATACCACGTTGCCGCCCATACTGTGGGAAGTAAGCACTACTTCGTCATAGCCCTTGGCGTTTATGTAATCTTCGAGGAGCTTGGCGTTGTCGCGGTTATCGAGACGCCAATCATAGCAAAATACGCTGACTTCGGCGGTGTCGCCGTATTCGGCGAGCATGCTGTCGTAAGTTTGCTTGTAGACATTGACAACGCCGTATTTGAGCCTTGAATCGGAATCCATATTCGCTACGGAAACGTTCTTGACGGATTTACCGGTTACCGGGTCGACCATGAGGTTAGCAAACAGTCCGTTTTTCGAGTCGAGTAATTTAAGAGCTTCACCGAGACCGCCGATGCTTTTGAGTACGTCCGCGACGAGTGGATCATCCAAGCTGATGTTCAGGCTAAGGGAGCCGTCTGCGTTCAGCACATCCTGCACGGGGAAGTCGTAATTATAAATGGGATCCCAAAAGGGAGTTTGCGTGCCGTCCTCATTTTCCAAATACAATCCGCCGGAAAGCAGAGCGGAAACTATTACGATACCGCGTTTAGTGCCGATGAGCCCCGACGTTTTACATGCGACGACCGCGCCGCTTGCTATCACAACGGCAATAATCACGGCGACCAAACAAACTGACAAGCGTTTAGCAAAAGACGTTTTCATGCAACGAACCTCCACCGTATAAGTTTAACACAAGTAGGCGTGTAGCGCAAGTAGCAAATCTTAATAACCATATCGACTGTCGGACTTCCGAATTTCACTCTATACTCCGAAGTCGGTTACAAGGCGCATATATCATTTATTATTGCAAAACTTTATACCGAATAGTATAATGTTTACGAGGAGATACGTATGGAAGAAGTCGCAAAAGATACAAATCTATCTGAAGAGGCGGTGCCGATGAGCTTCGGATTGACGCAAGCGGAAGTTGCCGAGCGCGTCAAAGCCGGTAAAGTCAACGGCGAACAAAATGTCAAAACCAAGAGCGTCGGTAGAATAATATTAACCAACACCGTCACGTTTTTTAATATAATTTTTGTAATTATCAGCGTAATTTTGGCGTTTTTCGTGCCGAAAGGCTTGGCAGGACTTGCGAACTACGGATTTTTGATCGTAGTCATCGTCAATATGTTTATCGGTATATTCCAAGAGCTCAAAGCCAAACGCACGATAGATAAGCTCAGCTTGATTTCGGCGCCCAAAGTTATTGCAATAAGGGGCGGCGCGGATGTCGATATCGCGGTCAAAGATATCGTTACCGATGACGCCATACGTTTGTCGGCAGGAAGCCAAATATGCGCGGACGCCGTAATAGTCCAAGGCTCTATCGAAGTAAACGAGGCGTTGATTACCGGCGAAAGCGATCCCATCAAAAAAGAAGTCGGAGATACCGTTTTGAGCGGAAGCTACGTGGTGAGCGGTAACGCGGTAAGTCGCGTTATACACGTCGGAGCCGAAAACTATACCGCCAAGCTTACCGCCGGAGCAAAAAAGGAAAAGGCAAGAGTCAGCGAGATAGCCAACTCCCTTGCAAAATTCATCAAGGTAATGTCTTTTGTCATCGTGCCCATAGGAACGGCGTTGTTCTGCGTCAAATATTTTGTGCACAAAAACGAACTTTCGTCTACCGTAATTACAGTTATGGGAGCCGTAATAGGCATGATTCCGAGCGGACTTGTCGCGCTGACGAGCGCGGTGTTTTGCGTGAGCGTCATTAGGCTTGCTCGGCGCAACGCCCTTGCCCAAGACTTGTACGCCTCCGAGACTTTGGCGCGAGTCGACGTTCTGTGTTTAGACAAAACCGGCACGATTACGGAGGGGAAAATGGAAGTCGCGCGCATCGTACCCAAGGGCGCGCCGGAGGACGTGATAATTGAGTACCTCAAATCCATAACTCTTAGCGTTGCCGATACCAACGCCACGGCGGAAGCCGTGCGCGATTACACCGCGTCCGTTACTTGTGCGCCGGTATCCGATGATGTCGTGCCGTTCTCTTCCGCACGTAAATGGAGCGGAGCGAATTACGGAACGTACTCTTTGATAATGGGAGCCACCGAGTTTATTTTCGGGGATGCGGACGACGCCCTCAAAGCCGAGATTGAAGGATATTCCGCCGAAGGCATGCGCGTAATTGCCGTTGCCAAGTCCGATAGTCCGATAACGGACGGCGAATTGCCGTCCAACGTCACTCTCGAAGGCTTAGTGCTGATTACGGATAAAATCCGCAAGGAAGCGCCGGACACGCTGAGATACTTTGCCGAGCAAGGCGTACAAATCAAGATAATTTCGGGCGATAACCCGGTAACCGTCAAGAGCGTCGCGGCGCGCGCCGGGCTTACGGACGCGGACAAATATATAGACGCGCGCGAACTCAAAACAAAAGACGACATCGCAAGTGCCGTAGATAAATACGCCGTATTCGGGCGTGTAACTCCCGACCAAAAGCTCGACATAGTCAAGGCGCTCAAAGCAAAGGGACACACCGTAGGCATGACGGGCGACGGCGTAAACGACGTGCTTGCTCTACGCGAAGCGGATTGCTCCATCGCCGTGGCGTGCGGTTCGGACGCAAGCAAAAACGTCAGCAAGCTTGTTCTCCTCGACAACAATTTTGCAAGCATGCCGAAGATCGTCGCAGAGGGTAGACGGTGCATAAACAATCTTCAACGCAGTGCATCGCTATTCTTAATTAAAACGTTGTATAATTGCTTTTTTGCAATAATATTTATGATTCTTTCGGCAGAACTCCCGTTTGAACCCAAAAATTTGACGTTTGTCGGCTACATTACCATAGGTCCGCCGGCGTTTATTTTGGCTCTCGAACCCAATAATGAGATCGTCAAGGGTAAGTTTATGCAAACGGTCCTCAAACGCGCTTTGCCGGCGTCTCTTACCATAGTCATTGCCGTGCTTGCGGTCTATCTTGCGGCGCCTGCCCTAAACGTAAGCGGTAAACAACTTTCTACCGTTGCCGTCATCGTCACCGTGGCGGTAGGGCTGATGTTCCTCGTCAAGATATGTATTCCGTTTACCAAAATCCGCATTGCCATGTTCGTAGTGCTGATTGCGTTCGCGGTCACTTGCTTCTTTGTGCCCTTCCTGAGGACGATGTTCGGGCTCGCTTCCGACTACAACCTTGATATGCTCATCTTGGCAGGACCTACCGTGGCGGGATCTGCAGGGATATTTGCAGGACTCGATATAGGTATAAATAAAATCGACTTTGACAAAATTTCTGCAAAAATCGCCAATCGATTTTACAAGATAAATCCCGTCAAAAAGAAACGCTCGCGCTGATTTTTGCGCAAGCGTTTACCGTGATTTATAGTTATTGCGGTATGCCCGAGCCGTTCGGCGGTTGGCGTTTGACGACAAGGTTTGCGTTTATTTCTATAAGCGCGCGCGTTCCTTCGCGTGACAGCTTAACTATGTGCTCCTCGTCCGAAACGGCGCATTTTTCGGATCCGACGTCGTAGAATTTTTTGAGTGTAAAGCCTATCGCGCCGCTGCCGAATATGATGGCGGACAGTCGTCTGTAATTTTCAATGAAAGCTTTTTCGTTGTAATACTCGTTACGTTTGAATTCGCCGACGGTCAGTTCGGTTACGTACATCGGTAGCTTATTCAGGACTTCGCGCTTGACGGCGTCCGGATAAGCTTTCAGGAATTTCTTCTCTTCCTTTTCATCCGCGACAGAGCCGTTGAAACGCTCGTACAGCATGGGCAAAAGTTCGTTTTCGGCATAACGAAATTCGTATAAGTCGCTTGCGTACAGTCTGCCGCCGGATACCGTTACCGGGCGAGTAGGATCAATCGATTTGATTAGGGAATAAGTTTCTTTTTGCAACGCGCCATCGTAATTATAGTTGACAAAAGGTATCCAAAACAGTATGCACGGGTGCCCAAAGTCGTATTGTATGAGCGTAGAAGTTTCTGCTAGAAACGCGTTTTTCGCATTAGGCTCAGCGAGCTTCGCACCGCCCGACATCAGTCCTACGCGCACAGCCATTCCGAGTTTATCGCAGATGTACAATTCTTTCGGCAGTGGGTATCTTCCTACAAAATCGAAAGCGTTAAATCCGAGAGCCATCGCAAGAGCGACATCCTTAGCCACGGCTTTTGCGTCCCTCGGGACGTAGCCGGTTTCGGGATAAATGCCGTTGTTTTCTAAGGATTTGAGGAATACGGGCGAACCGTTCACGTATAACTTTTTGTCCAAGAAATTGATTTCGCGGAAGGCGCAGTAAGTGTAAATCATATCCGCCAATCCGCCGTTTGCGTTGTAGAGCGAGACGCGCACGTCGTAGATTCTGCTTTCCCCGGGCGCCCACAGGAACACCGTGCCGGAGGGAAGCGGTGCTTTGACATTGAGAGTTTCGGTCGCTTTGTAGTTGTATGAAGCGATTTGCTTTTTGCCGTAGGCAATTTCGACTTTCACTTTGGCGTTTTGCGTGTTGCCGGCGATGTTGCCTTGCACGTAGATGGTTTTGTCGCGGAAAGAGGCATATGAGCGCAAAAATCCGAAATAGGTTTTGGCGGTAAACTCCAACCAAACGTCGCCGCGTATGCCGATCGTCGGGGCGTATCTACCGTCGCCGTAGCTCTTTTTTTGGTCGCCGGACGGGATTTGCGGATCTCCGTGATCGTCGAGGGCGTTGACGGTAACGGAATTTTCTCCGTCACGCAAATACGGCGTAATGTTGAATTTGACGGGCGCGTAACCGCCTTTGGAGGCGCCTACATAGTATCCGTTCACGTAGGCTTCGCAACGATAATCTATGGCGATGAAATTCAAAATAACCGTGCCCGAGATATCGAACCTGTTAAGCGTAAAGGAACGTCTGTACCACACGCTACGTTCCGTACCCGTAGCCGTTACGCCGGAAGCCGAGCTACCGAACGGATAGGGCAACGTGATTTTGCCCGCGAGGGGACGTCCGAGAATATCGGCGATATTGTCTTTCGGATCCGCCTCGAAGCCCCAATCTCCGTTGAGGAGTTTGAGTCTCGGTCGAATATATATCGGGTTAGGGTAATCTTCGCGTTGCATGGGTTGATTATAGCACTTTTCGCGTGCACGCGCAATATATTTATTGACTAATGTAACTTTATAGTATAAAATTAAAGTATATGAAAACAGCGGTTAGAAAAATTGAGAATTCCGTAGAGGAACTTGTACGTTTCGGCAAGGCGAAATCGTTTGCCGTAGTGTATGCGTGCGGAGCCTTCCGCATGTATTATCCCGTCAAGTCCGCCTCGGGCAACTATATCGCCGAGGCCGTGAGCGCGGACGGAATAAACTTTCGCTTTACGGGGCGCGCGGTAAACGGAGTCAACGCCGATTCCTGCGCGGCTGTGCGCAAAAACGGCAGGATACTCCTGTTCTACTCGGAGAGAGGCGCGTTGCGTTTGGCGGTAGGCAATAGAAACGCGGAGTTTACCGTATTCCCCGTCGCGATCGTCCGTCGAGGCGTGCCCAAAGGCATCAAAATCACCGTAACCGACGGCAAGAGGTACATTTTTGCCGACGGCAAGAACGGCAAATTGCCTTGCTATGTGTTCGAGAGCGGCTTGGAGTGCGTGCCGAGCACCCTTACGGTTAGCGGCATAAGCGGCAAAATACTCGAGCCGAATTTCTACGGCGTCGGACAAAAAACGCGACTCGTTTATTCCGACGGGAAGACCGTCAGGGAGGTCGAGGGCGTGTCGGATCTTCGCGAGATGACATTCGTCGTCGAAAAAGAAATAGGCGTTTTACATGCGGACGCCGTCAGAACGGTGTTTTTGTCGGGCGGCGAATTTATCAGATTCGAGCGTTACGGCGGCTCGATTTCTTCCGTAAGCGCCTGCGCCTCGGACGGCACGGTAAAGTATATGCCCATGATACCTACGGATGTTTCCTCATCGGTAG
This sequence comes from Ruminococcus bicirculans (ex Wegman et al. 2014), assembly GCA_963642145.1. Taxonomy (GTDB): domain Bacteria; phylum Bacillota; class Clostridia; order Christensenellales; family DTU072; genus Stercoripulliclostridium_A. Next base: position 11,230 of record CAVIFU010000026.1, on the reverse strand, counting down.
GTTCGGTGCTGAATGCCGTTTGCAACAGAGTGGCGGTATTGCCCGACGTTATGGGGGATTCCGTCGTCAGAGTTAATTTGCATTTGCCGGAGTCCGGTAAATCCGGAGTGAGAGTCAAACCGATTTCAGGAGGCGAGGGGTACATAAATTACGACATAACCAACAAAGTGATAACCGTTAAGGGCGTTTCGGGTACCGGAGAAGTGAGCTTTGCGTCATATCCCCTCACGGACGGCGACGCGGAGTGTTACATAGAGGTCGGGACGACAACGCGGTTTATTTGCGCGGGAGGGCTGTTTACGTTTGCTTTCGAAGCCAACGCGAACGGCGGAGCGAAAATAGTAGTATACACCGATAAAGAATGTCGGTTTGACGCCGAGCTATATAAATTAAAGGAGCAAAAATGAGCTACAAAGACCGGTTTATAGAGATTTATAAGCGCGAAATCAAGCGCGAAGGCGCGGAACAGCTATTGGATTACCTGCAGAACAAGACGGATTTTTTTACCGCTCCGGCGAGCACTAAATTCCACCTCAACTGCGAACAAGGGCTTGTCCAACACAGTTTGAATGTGTATTTCAGGCTGAAAGAACTTGTCGAAGCGGAGAAAACCGATTGGGCAAAAAACGTCGGGCAAGAGACGATAGCCATAGTCGCGCTGTTGCACGATGTGTGCAAAGCCAATATGTACGTGGTAGACTACCGCAACGTCAAACAGCCCGACGGTTCGTGGGAACGTGTGCCATATTACACGATTAACGAGCAACTTCCCTACGGGCACGGCGAAAAATCCGTATACATCGTCAACGGATTTATGCGTTTGACCAGGGAGGAAGCCATGTGCATCAACTGGCACATGGGCGGTTTTGACGACAGAGTCAGGGGCGGCAACATGTCGATAGCGGGCGCGTTCAGACTGTTTCCGCTTGCGGTTCTCACCCACGTGGCGGATATGACGGCGACGTATTTAGACGAAAACAAGTAAAATATTTAGACGAAAACAAGTAAAAGGAGATAAAGATGTCTTTCAAAAAAGGAATGAAAAAAATCGGCGACAAGGCTAAATCCTTGTTCGGAGAATTCAAAGATTTTGTCAACAAAGGCAGCGTTTTGGATCTGGCTGTCGGTATGATTATAGGCAGCGCGTTCACGGCAATCGTAACGGCTCTCGTAAACAATTTGCTCAAACCGCTTATAAATCTTATCCCGGTTAAGGAAACGGGACTGCAAACGGTGTTGCGCCCGGCGATAACGGACGCTTCCGGCAATATTTTGACGGAAGCGCTCATCATAGACTGGGGCGCGATAATATCCGCGATAATCACCTTCTTCATTACGGCGCTCGTGTTGTTTGCAATAGTCAAGGCGATAAACAGCGCGCGCGATTTGGGCAAGAAAGAATTGGACAAGATCGGTCAAAAAATCGATGACGGAATCAACGGGAAGGACGATGACGCCGAAAATACGGCGGAAGTTGCTCCCGAAGCGGAAATTACTCCCGAAGCGGAGACTGCTCTCGTTGTAGAAGAAACGGTGGCGGCGTCGGACGCGTCCGACGAGGACGTCAAGGAATTGTTGAGGCAGATAAGAGATTTGCTCAAAGCAAACGAGAATAAATAATCGGAGGTAGGTATGAATATTTGGCATGACGTCAGCGCGGATAGAATCAAAGAGGACGATTTCATTGCGGTAATAGAGATATCCAAGGGTAGCAAAAACAAGTATGAGCTCGATAAGCAGACGGGTTTTCTGATACTTGACCGTGTACTTTATACTTCCACGCATTATCCGGCGAATTACGGATTTATTCCGCGCACTTACAGCGAGGACTTGGATCCGCTCGATGTTCTCGTGCTTTCGAGCGAGACCATACGTCCGCTCGCGCTGTGCCGTTGCTATCCGATAGGCATGCTTACGATGATGGACGACGGATTTGTAGATAACAAAATCATAGCCATACCATTCAAAGAGCCGAGCTGGAGCGATTACAAGGACATAACGGAGTTGCCTAACCACATCATGCAGGAAATCAGCCACTTCTTTACCGTGTACAAATCGTTGGAAGGCAAGCAAACGGCTGTTTTAAAGGTGGAAAACGCCGAGGTCGCGCGCCAAACGATACGGCACGCAATCAAGGCATACAACGACAAATTCTTCCCCGGTAGATAAAATTCACGTTGAATTCATATAGAGTTCATAATATTGCATTACTATTACAAAACAAACGCGCACACGCGCGATAGATGTTTAGGAGCAATATGCACGGTAATAATAGGTATACGTATGAAGTTCGTTCTCGGGTGCCGAAAGTGGCGCGACGCAGTAAGGGGGCCACGGCGGCTCTTATCGTCGTCACGTTGGTGCTTGCGTTCGGACTTTGCGTAGGGGGCGGATTTTTGGGCGCGAAGCTTGCAAATGACAAGAATTCCGGCGCCGTAACGGAAAAAACGACGGTAATTTACGTCGATTCATCGGATAGAGCCACCAAGGTAAACGCGACGGGGTCCGAAATGACTGCCGCCGAAGTCGTGCTTGCCGTGCGTGACGGAGTAGTCGAAATCAGCGCGGGTTCGGTCAAAAACGGATCGGGCGGATACGTCAACGTCAGCAACGGTAGCGGAGTGATCATCACCGAAGACGGATATATACTCACCGCGTATCACGTTGTGGAAGGCGCGGAGCAGGTAACGATTACGCTTAGGGACGGTTCGTCTTTCCAAGCGGAGTGGGTCAAAGGCGACGCCATCACGGATATAGCCGTAGTCAAGATAAACGCAAGCACTCCGAGCGCCGTCAACAAGGGCGATTCCGCCGTACTGGATCAAGGGCAGAACGTCGTATCGGTATCCAATCCTACGGGAGCTCTCGGAGGATCCGTTTCCGGAGGTCTGGTTTCGGCAATCGGGCGCACGGCGATAGTTGACGGCGAAGAGATGGACAACCTTATCCGGACAGATATAGTCGTAAGCAACGGTTGTTCCGGCGGCGGATTATTCAACATGTACGGCGCGCTTGTAGGCATACTCAACGCCAAGGGCGCGGACGGCGTGGGATACGCGATTCCGTCCGAGACGGCTTACGGGATAGGCGTGGATCTCATAGAGAACGGTTACGTCAAAGGCAGAGTCGATTTGGGTTTGGTGGAATTCACCGAGGTATCCGGCAGCGATACGAAGTCTGCCGGGATATACGTCAAAAAAATAAGCGCGAACGCCGGCAAGAATAAGACGCTTTTGGGATTGAAGCAGAACGACTATGTCATATCTGTCGGCGGCAAGAACGTGCGCACCATAGCGGAGTGGAACGCCGTACTCAACGCGCACTCCGTAGGCGAAACGTTAGAGGTGGTTTACGTCCGCGACAACACGCAATACACTGCGTCGATGTTGTTGTTGCAGAGGCAAGACGCCGACAAATAGGAGGTAATATGTACAAGGTACTTATCGTAGACGACGAGCAAGCAATACGCGAGCTTATTGCCAAATATTGCAAATTGGAGGGTTACGCCTATGGCGAAGCCGGAGACGGGTTCGAGGCGATAGAAAAGGCGCGTACCGGAGGATACGACATAATCATTATGGACGTAATGATGCCGGAGCTTGACGGTTTTTCGGCGGTCCGAGAGATACGCAAATTCTCCAAAATACCCGTCATAATGCTTTCCGCGAGGACGGAAACGTATGACAAAATACACGGATTCGAGATAGGCGCGGACGACTACATAGTCAAGCCGTTCTCCCCAAAAGAGCTGATGCTGCGCATAAACGCCGTTATGGCAAGGAGCTCGGCGCATACCGCGTCCGCCAACGACGTTTACGAAAACGGCAAGTTGCGCATAGATTTTACCGCGCGCATAGTCTATATAGACGGCGTGCCTGCGGATCTCAGTCCCAAGGAGTATGAATTACTCTTCTACATGGTCAAAAATCGCGGCATAGCGTTGTCGAGAGAGAAGCTTTTGAGCGAGGTTTGGGGATATGATTTCTACGGCGACGAACGTACGCTTGACACGCATATCAAGTTGTTGCGCAAGAGTTTAGGCGATTGCGCGGAGTATATAGTTACGCTTCGCGGTTTAGGGTACAGGTTCGATGGCTAAGTCGGAGCGTCGTGCGCCGACGGTCAAGCAACGCGTGCTGTTGGCGTTCATGATTTTCACAATAATAATGTTATTGGCGTTTTGGGTGCTCGAACTCTTTTGTTTCGACCCCATTTTTGCGTCTTACAAGCGTACTTTGATTAGTCATGACGTGGACACGATAGCGCGCAATATCGACGCGAACAAGTTGGACGCGCTGGTAGAGCGCATAGCGCGCACGCGTAAAGCTTGCATTGTGGTGGTGGACTCGGAGGGCAATATTTTGGTTACCGCCGAGGCGCGCGCGAATTGCAGAGTGCACGGTTTGTCTTCGGTCAGCTTAAAGGAATTCTACGCTTTGGCGACTGATTCGAGCTCGGGTTTTACGGAAAGCTACGAGGATATACCGTACGGCGACGGATATAACGCGTCCGATTACGAGGGCAGTGTGCCGGCAAAATCGGACGGACTGGCGGAGACGGTTATTCACGGCAAGAGCGTTGTCAAATCGGACGGCACGCGCCTTGCGATAATCGAGGACGCTTCATTGGAACCGGAAGCCGCCATCAAAAGTACGGTAGCAATGCTGTTATCCGTCATAAGCGTGGTAGCGGTGGTAATTGCGGTGATATTCGGCATACGCGTATCGCGCAACGTATCCGCGCCGATAGAGAAACTCAGTCGCATGGCGGGCGATATTACCGCCGGCAACGTGGACGAAACGGAGAAAGTCAAAGCAAGTTACCGCGAAATCGAGGATCTTTCCGCGGCGCTTACGCTTGCAGGCAAGGAAGTATCGGAAGTAGACAAATACCGCAAGGAACTCATTGCCAATGTCGGGCACGATCTGCGCACGCCGCTGACGCTCATCAGAGGCTACGCCGAGCTTATGCGCGATATTCCGTCGGAAGCGACGGCGGAGAACTTGCAGGTAATCATAGACGAGTCGAGCAGATTGAGCGGACTTGTCCAAGACGTGCTTGATTTATCCAAGGAGCAGGACAGCGCCGACGTGCTCAAAGCCGAGCGTTACGACATAGTCGCGTCAATAGACGAGCTCATCAAACGGCACTCAAAGCTCATCGAGCACCTTGGGTACACGATCGAGTGGGAGCACGACAAAGAGGCGTTCGTATACGCGGACGAAGCCAAAATGACGCAAGTCGTATACAACCTGATCAACAATGCCGTCAACTATTGCGGTGAAGACAAGAAGGTCGTCGTCAAAGAATATTTGCACGGCGACAACGTTAGAATCGAAGTTACTGACAAGGGCGAAGGCATAGACGTAAGCATTCTGCCGCACATTTGGGACAGATATTACAAATCGGACAAATCGCACAAACGGGCAACCGTAGGCACAGGTTTGGGACTCTCAATTGTCAAATCCGTTATGAATCGTCATCCGGGCGGAGTATACGGAGTAATCACGAGCGTAGGCGAGGGCTCGACGTTCTATGTAGAGCTTCCGCGCATGGAGTAGTATGCAAGAGACAGAGCGTAAATTTTTGATACAGATGCCGCCGCGTGAGATTTTGGCGTCGGCGCGCGGATCGCGCATAGAGCAGACCTACCTTACGCCGTCGAGCGACTTCCCGGTGAGGCGGGTACGCCGTCGCACGACAAACGGCGCGGACGTGTACACTTATACGGCAAAGCGCCCTAACGCGCAGGGATTCGGGCGACTCGAAGTCGAAAAAGAGATAAGTCGCGAGGAGTACGTCGCGTTGCTGTCCGAGCGCGAGCCCGACACGAACACGATACGCAAGGAGCGTTATTGCATTACGGCGTCGGACGGGCACATTTTGGAGATAGACGTTTTCGAGTTTTGGAAAAAGTACGCGGTATTGGAGATAGAGCTTGCATCGGAGGACGAGCCGTATATTATACCGGAGTATCTGACGGTAGTCAGGGAAGTGACGTTCGAGCCCGAGTTCTACAACGCGTCGCTCACGCGGTTTATACCCGATATCGACGATATTTGAGTGGAAATTTTGCGTATCGCGCGCGCGTGTTTGACAAAAGAAACGCGCGGTTGTATAATTAGGTTAAAGTCGAACAGACTAAATCCAAAAAAAGAGGCATATATATGGGTAAAATCGGTAAGAAATTAGCTCAATACAGCTGGGGCATATTGTTATTTGCCATACTGTTTACGGTAGCGGGGGTATGTCTTATAGCTTTCCCGGAAGACGCGCTTCCCAAGACGATAATCGTCATAAGCGTATTCACCATGGTATTTGCCATTGCGTTGGTAGTTGTGGCATTGGCGGGGCGCAAGCGTGACGTCAAATTCTTTTTCTTATTGCTCGGAGCATTGTGTTCTTTATTTGCGGGGATATTCCTACTGCTCAAACGCAATGACGGCGCGATAGAGATACTTTCGCTTTTTGTCGGGCTGATGGTGATAATAGACGGCTCGTTCAAACTGCACACGGCGGTAATGTCCAAGAGGTACAAACTGTGGCTGTGGTGGGTGATGCTGGTACTTTCGCTCGTATCGATAGCCGGCGGACTGTATCTTATCAAGTGGCCGACGGTAGACAAAGTCAAACTTTGTTCGGTGCTGATGGGACTGATAATGATAGTTGACGGCTTGCAAAACTTCCTGACGACGTTCTACACGCCCATCATCGACAAGATAGCCAAGAAAGAGGCGGTAGCCGAATCCGAGGCGGAAAAAGCGGAAGCTGACGCCAAAGAAGCCAAAAAGGCAGAAAAAGCCGAGAGCAAGAAGAATCGTAAGCACGGTAAGCACAAGAACGCAGATCCCGCAGAGGAAGACGCGAACGTGCTGACCGAGAGCGTTGAAGGCGAGGACGACAAACACGTTTTGGTACTTGACGATGAGCAAGCGCCGATTGCGGAGGAACCGAAAGCCGAGGAATCCGAGGACGATCCGGTGATTACCGAGAGCGTTGAGGGCGACGCGGACAAACACGTGATTGTGCTCGACGGCGACGACGAGGAATAAAAAAGAGTCGCAAGACTCTTTTTTGTTACAAAGCTAAACTACGCGAGTAGTTTACTTTGCATAAACAGGAGAAGTATGGAAGAGCTTGTCAAAGTAGCTAACATGTTCGATATCGGCGCGCCGGCGGTAGGCGCGGTTCCTTACGGATGCGGACACATAAATGACACCTACAAGGTGACGTGCGCGGATGGTACGTTGTACGTATTGCAACGCATAAACAACAATGTCTTCCGCGACGTGGAGGGGCTGATGCGCAACGTCAAAGGCGTAACGGAGTATATCGGAAGGAAAGCCGTTCTCGGCGGTACGTCCGCAAGCGACATATTGCGTTTGATACCGGCAAACGGCGCGGCGTACGTCAAGACGGACGGCGGCTACTACCGCATGTACAACTTCATAAGTAGCGGAGTAAGCATCGAAACCAAGGCGACGGAGAGCGAATTGCGCGCGTCCGCCAAAGGCTTTGGTATGTTCCAAAAGTTGCTTGACGGGTACCCGACAGAGGAACTTACGGATACCATACCCAACTTTCATAATACGGAATGGCGTTATACGGAGCTTGAACGGGCTATCAGGGAAGATAGGGCGAACAGGCTTGCGGAAGTCATGACGGAAGTGGATTGGTTTGTAAGTCGCAAGCACTACGCGAGCGCGATTACGAGTTTACTTAGGTCGGGCGCGATACCCGAGCGCGTCACGCACAACGATACCAAGCTCAACAACGTGCTCATAAACGTGAAGACCATGCAACCGGTGGCGGTAATAGACTTGGATACGGTGATGAAGGGCGCGATGGCGTATGACTTCGGCGACAGTATTCGGAGCGGAGCGACAACCGGCGCGGAGGACGAAAAGGACCTTAGCCTCGTAAACTTCGACATAAACTTATACCGCGCGTACACGGAGGGATTTCTTTCCGAAGTGGGCGAGCGGTTGGTCAAAGCGGAAGCGGAGAGTTTGCATCTCGGCGCGATACTGATGACGTACGAATGCGGTATGCGGTTCCTGACTGACTACTTAGACGGCGACGTCTACTTCAAAATCAAGCGTAGCGAGCACAATTTGGACAGGGCGCGCACGCAAATGAAGCTTGTTGAGGGGATGGAGCGTGCGGAAGGAGAAATGAAGAAAATCGTAGAGGAGTGCATTGCATGATGGATTTGTCGGGCGGAGCGGAATACCGCGCCACGCTCAAAGAGAACTTTACGGGGGCGGAGCCGGAGAACCGCACGGAGGTATCCGTGAAGGCGGACGCGCACGCGCTGCACATAAAGTTTGACTTAGAGGACGACGACGTAATATCCTATGGCGAGGCGTACAACGACAAACTCTACGAAGGCGACGTGGCGGAAGTGATGATAACGGTCGGCACGCGCAACAAGTATATCGAACTCGAGGTCAATCCGATCGGCGTCGGTTACAGCGCGATTGTCGATGTCAACGATAACGGCGCGATCGTCAGACAGATATGGGATTTTGATTTCGATTACGAAGCGCATGACAAAATCGGCGGTTGGGTTACCGAGTGGAGCATACCGTTTGCGGAGCTCGAAAAATACGGATTCAGTCGGCGCGACGCGCGCATCAACGTGTATAGGCAAGATAGACGGCGTGACGGCGCGCTAAGGTTGCAGGCACTGCGTCCTACGGGTACGCGATCCTTCCATTGCCCGGAGTCGTTTGAGGAACTTGTGCTGTAAAGGTATCCGATAAACGCAATTCGGTATCCTAAAATTAGAAAAGTCGTAGTATTCTACGCAAAAACATAGATCGACGCGCATGGCGCAAAAGGAGTCAGATATGAAGATTTTGGTTACGGGCGGTGCCGGATACATCGCAAGTCACACTAACGTAGCGTTGCTTAACGCGGGCTACGAGGTTGTCGCGGTAGACAACTTTTTCAACAGCAGCATCGACGCGGTGAAGAATGTCGAAAAAATCACCGGCAAAACGATTACTTTTTACGAAGGCGACGTTTGCGACAGAGCGACGCTCGAAGAAATATTCACGCACAACGACATAGGCGCGGTGATACATTTTGCAGGATTGAAGGCGGTTGGCGAGAGCTGTCAAAAACCGCTCATGTACTATCACAACAACCTTATGTCTACGATCACGCTACTCGAAACGATGGTGGCGCACAACGTCAAGAGGTTTGTATTCAGTTCATCCGCGACGGTGTACGGCACGCCGGAGAGACTGCCGATAGACGAGGAATGCGCGCTTTCGACAACCAATCCGTACGGCTCCACCAAGCTGATGATAGAGGACATTTTGCGCGACATATACAAAGCGGACAACGGCTTCCATATATTGTTACTCCGCTACTTCAATCCTGTCGGCGCGCACGAGAGCGGACTTATCGGCGAGGATCCCAAGGGGATACCTAACAATTTGATGCCGTACGTTGCCAAAGTCGCGCACGGCGAATTGCCTTACCTCAACGTATTCGGCAACGATTACGACACGCCGGACGGCACGGGAGTACGCGACTACATACACGTAATGGACTTAGCGGAAGGGCACCTTGCCGCGCTCAAATATATAGATAACTACGGCGTGGAGCCTATCAATTTGGGCACGGGAGTGGGGTACTCCGTACTTGACATGGTCAAGGCTTTCGAGCGTGCGAGCGGCAGACCCGTTCCGTACAAGATCGCGCCGCGCAGAGCCGGCGACATAGCCACGTGCTACGCCTCCCCCGAGAAAGCCAAACGCGAACTCCATTGGGAAGCCAAGCGCAATTTGGACGACATGTGCCGCGATCTCTGGAACTTCCGGTGCAAGAAGTACGGCGAGTAATGTCGGTAGATTCCGAGAGCTACCGCTTGGGCGACACTCGATCCGTCATACGCGAAGTATACGAGTACGGGGTACGTTTGAAAGAAGCGGGGCAAAAAGTATATGATTTCAGCTTAGGCAATCCGAGTGTACCGCCACCCGAGGAAGTTTTGCGCGCAATGGGCGAAATTTCGGCGGAGCGGTACGCGCACGCCTACACCACGGCGGCAGGCGACGCGGAGGTAAGGCGCAGGATAGCGGAGGCTTTCAACCTAAGGTACGGCGATTACTTGTCGTCCGAGTCGATCTATCTGACGGTAGGCGCGGCGGCAGGGCTCAGCATAGTTTTGCACGCGTTGCGTAGGGTTGACGGCGAAGTTTTGGGGCTTGTGCCGTACTTCACGGAATACAAAACTTTTGTCGAGTACGCAGGGCTAAGGTATCGGACGGTACCGCCGCTCAGGGACATGACTCCCGACATGGGCGCGCTAAGCGCCGCTATAACCGAAAAGACGGTGTGCCTTATAGTCAACACGCCGTCGAACCCTTCGGGAGTAGTGTACGGCGCGGATACGCTTAGAGAGATAGCGCGCATTTTGGGCACCAAAAGTAAGGAGTGCGGACGCCCGATATACATAATAAGTGACGAACCGTACAGAGAAATTTGCTTTGACGGAGTCGCGCCGTTACCTGTTGAATTTTATGACGACACGATTATTTGCTATTCCTATTCCAAGAGTTTTTCGTTACCCGGGGAGCGCATAGGGTATTTGGCGGTGAGCAACCGCGCCGCGGAGAGAGCGGACGTATACAAGGCGATTATGGGTGCCGGCAGAGCCCTGGGCTACGTGTGCGCGCCGAGCCTTATGCAGTACGTTGTGGGTAGATGCGCAAAAGTCGGAACGGACGTTGCCGCATACAAGCGTAACGCTAAGTTGCTCTACGGCATGCTGACCGAACTCGGATTCGAGTGTGTAGAACCGCAAGGGGCGTTCTATTTGCTTGTGCGGTCGCCATCCGGTTCGGGCGCGGAGATGAGCGAGCGCGCCAAACGTTATGGGATAATACTCGTAGACGGCGTTGGATTCGGCATACCGGAGTATGTAAGGCTTGCCTATTGCGTTGACGGGGAGGTCATTTCGGATTCACGCGGAGCGTTCGAGGCGCTTTTTAAGTCATATAAATAGTTAAAATTACATATAATTTCCAAAAGACAAGAGAAATTTTGTACATTTTTTGTTTTTTTGCCATACGGTGTTGACAGAATAGTACAAGTGATGTATTATATATTATTATAGTCACGCGCGTGCGTGTATACGCGCCCACGCGACAATGATAGGGAAACGAAAGGAGAAAGAATGAAAGGTGTATTTACCGTTGGCTTTGTCGTGATTGCA
>CAVIFU010000025.1:0-22652 GCA_963642145.1 Ruminococcus bicirculans (ex Wegman et al. 2014) | reverse complement strand
GCCCATATACAAATAGCTCCTCCATAGTATACTTACAAAAAATATATCGTATCTCTTGCCCTATGTCAATACCCAAAACAAACTTTTTGTTTTTACGCATGATTTTTTTATTGAGTTACACTAAAAAGCACGTTAGCAATGCAATCGTGGAGTAAAATAGGCGCGGTTTTCTATATTCCGTTCATCCCTATATTTTTTAGGTTTGAGGCGTTTCGGAAGGGAAAGAATTTTTGTGTGAGCGTGGGAGAAAAGGGAATTAAAAATGATTTGACCGTAGGTAGCGTGCCCAAGGAGTTGCTCGGGTATGCTTTGCCGTTCATGGCGGCGAACGCTTTGCAGGCGGCGTATGCCGTAGCGGATATGATCATCGTCGGGCGATATGTGGGTACTGCCGCTCTTACGGCGGTGTCTACCGCCTGTCGCGTGGTGACGCTGATCACGATGCTGAGCATGGGGTTTTGTACGGGCGGACAGGTGCGCGTGGCGAAGGCTGTCGGAAACTCGAAAGGCATCAATCGCGCGGTAGGTACGCTGTATACGTTTATTTTGATGGCCGCCGCCGTTGCTTCCGTGGTAGGAGTGGCGCTCTGTTCGGAGATTCTCAAGCTCCTCAAGACGCCCGAGGAATCGTTCGCGGACGCGCGCGCATATCTGATTATAACAAGCGCCGGGATAGTGTTTCCGTTTGGGTATAATGCCGTTTCTGCCGTTTTGAGAGGGCTCGGGGATTCCGTAAGACCGCTTATTTATATTGCCGTTTCCGCTTGCGTCAATGTCGGATTGAACTTTTTGTTTGTGGTAGGGTGCGACCTTGGCGCGGTAGGCGCGGCGTGGGCAACGGTTACCGGGCAGGCAGTGGCATTTTTTATTGCGGTAGGCTATGTTTTTGTCAAAAAAGAGCAAGTCGGATTCGATTTCAGGGCGGCAAGCTTTGTCCCCGACAAAGATGAAGCCAAGGCTTTGATGAAACTCGGCATACCGTTTGCCATGCGTAGCGGCGCGGTGAACGTATCCATGACGGTGCTTACCGCGGTGGTGAACGCGTCCGGAGTGAGTGCCGGCGCATTATTCGGAGTCGGCGTGCAAACGGACGATTTTTGCAGGAAAATCGCCATAGGAATAAACTATTCCGTTACGACGTTTGTCGCGCAAAACGAGTCCGCCGGCAAATATTCGCGCGTCGGGCAATCCGTACTTACGGGCATAGCGTACGCCTTTTGCGTGTATTTTGTTTTCGGAATGATTTATATTTTTTGTCCGCAAAGTCTGTTTAGACTGTTTACGACGGACGCGGAAGTTTTGGACGGTGCGCGGACGTTCGCGCGCGCGATACTGTGGGCGTTTCCGGCGATGATAACCATGCGCGCAACCAACGGTTACGTGCAGGGCGAGGGCAAGTCGGTGTTGAGCTTCGTGTTGGCGTTGACGGACGGCGTCGTGCTGAGAATAGGGCTATGCTATCTACTCGGAGTGACATGCGGATTGGGGACTTACGGCTTATTTTTGGGATACGGTCTGGCTTCGTACGGTTCGGCGGTGCCGGGAGCCGTATACTTTTGCGTAAGGGAGCGTCGCCGACGCAAATGAGCGGACGTTTTTATATGTAACCGTTTACAAAGCGGACGATTTGTGGTAAAATCGGCGTATGAATGTAAAGAAGTTTTTCCTTGGGATAAAAATATTTATCAAAAATGCGCGCAGATCGCACGGCAAGCCCGATCTTGACCTCGAAACTGCCAAAAACGTATCCTACGGAGAAGAAAAAGAGATGAAGCTCGACGTCTATCGTCCCAATTCGGAAGGCTTGGTATCGGTAGTCGTGTACTTCCACGGCGATATACTCGCCAACGGCGTTAAGGAGCACCGACGCGGATTTTGCGTAAGGCTTGCCGATAGCGGAATCGCCGTCATAAATGCGGAATATTGCCCTCCGTCGCGCGTCGGCGGATTTGAAAATGCTTTGGCAAAAGCCGAAGGCGTGCTCGTTTGGCTTAAAGACAACGCAAAAACTTACGGACTCGATTTGAACAAAGTCATTCTTGCCGGCGACGGAGCCGGTACGCTGTTTGCATTCTCTCTCGCGCTCAAAAACAATATTGACGGCGTGAATATTGCCGCCGTTATGGGGTTTTCGGGGATATACGACATACCGGAGCTTTTTTCGGAGAACGTCAAATACAATCTGCACTACGATATAATTGAAGAGATGTTCGGCTTGAACGGCAGAGACGGCTTCACCGCGGACGAAACCGAACGCATACGCGCGACAAGCCTATCGCGCTCGATCGGCGTTGACTATCCGCCGGTGTTTTTGGCGCATTCCGTTTCGGACGATATCGCTTGCGGACAGGGTGCGAGATTTTCGGAAGCTCTGAGGGCAAAGGGCGTTCCCGTATGGGAATTCAAGGCGATATACTCGCCGTGCAAACATAATTTCCAGCTGGAAAAGAACGACTGCTCGGAGGGACTTTTCTTAGCCGAAACCGACTTTTTGCGGATGATTTCCGATGGCTCCGCAATGCGAAACGAGTACATAGAGGTATAATATGAAAACCCAATTAGATGAACATTTGGTAGCCAAAACCGCGCCGCTCGGTAACCCGAAACAGACTTATATTACAACCCACTTTCGCTTTACCGTAATCGCTCCGGACCTGTTGCGCGCGGAGTACGATCCTAAGTGCACGTTCACCGACGAAGCAACGCAAACGGTGTGGTTCCGCGATCTCGGCGAGTATCCGTATAAGCTCGAGTTCAAAGAAAAGCACGTTGTCGTCGAGACGGAAAAGGCGAAATTCTACTTCAACAGGAAGCACATGCGCCCGGACTTTGTGGAGCTTAACGGCAAGCGCATAGCGGCGGATAACGCTCACAACCTCGGCGGTACCGCGCGGACTTTGGACGGCGCAATGGGCAGAGTCAAGTTACAGCGCGGAGTTGTGGACAGGGACGGCGTTGCCGTGCTCGAAGACGACAGCCTTATTTTGGCTGAAGACGGCATGGTCAAGGTTCGCGGTAAGTGCAAGGACTATTATATTTTCGCTACGGAATCGCCGTCGCGCGCTGTGGAGCTTTTGTATTCGATAACCGGACGTCCGCCGATGGTGCCGCGATACGCGGTGGGCAATTGGTGGTCGCGCTACAAGGACTATTCGCAACGTGAGTATTTGGATTTGATGGACGAGTTTGCGAGCAAAGGCATTCCGATAAGCGTGGCAACCGTCGATATGGATTGGCATTACGTAGACGTCAAGAAGGAATTCGGATATCGCGTGCGTTCGCTCAGGGACTTGTACGCGTTGAATTCAGGTTGGACGGGATACACTTGGAACAAGCATCTTTTCCCGGATTACAAAGAGTTCCTCGCTGATCTTCATAAACGCGGACTACACGTTACGCTCAACCTGCATCCCGCCAACGGCGTAAGGTACTTCGAGGCTCAATACGAGGACATGTGCAAAGCCGTGGGCATCGATCCCGCGACGCGGAAACCGGTAAAATTCGACATGACGTCGGAAGCCTTCATAAACGCATATTTTTCCGTGTTGCATAAGCCTTATGAGAAGGACGGCGTGGATTTTTGGTGGATAGATTGGCAGCAAGGCACCAAATCAAAGCTCGAAGGCTATGATCCGTTGTGGGCGTGCAACCATTATCATTTCTTGGATAACGCCAAAAACGGACATCGCCCGTTAGTGCTTTCGCGCTACGGCGGAGTGGGCAGTCACAGATATCCGTTGGGATTTTCCGGAGACGCGATGATACGCTGGTCCGTATTGAATTTCGAGCCATACTTTACCGCGACGGCGTCAAACGTCGGCTATACCGCGTGGAGCCACGACCTTGGCGGACACATGTTCGGAGACCCCAAAGACGACGAACTTTATCTCAGATGGTTGCAATTCGGCGCGTTCAGCCCCGTAATGAGGCTGCACAGCACCAAAAATTCCATCAGCAAAGAGCCGTGGAACCACAAGCGCGTGGAAGACGAGGCGATAAACGTTCTCAGGCTTCGCCATGCCATGATACCGTACATTTACAATGCCTATTATCGTAATTACGCGCACTTCGTGCCGATTTCCGCTCCGATGTATTGGGCTTACCCGGACATGCCGAATAAATACGGGTACCCCAATCAATATATGTTCGGCGAGAGCTTACTTGTGGCGCCGGTGACAAACAAGATAAATCCCGACACGGGCAAGGCGAGAAAGACGATAAGATTCCCGAAAGGCGTTTGGACGAACATTTTTACCGGTGAAAAGCAAACCGAGGGCGAAAAAACGCTTGAATTCGAGCTTAAAGACATCCCCGTATACGCCAAGGCAGGCTCGGTTATCCCTTACGCCGTGACTGAAGGCAATTTCAACGGTAACCCGAGCGTTTTCGATTTGGACGTATTCCGCGGTAACGGCGAGTACGACCTCTTCGAGGATGACGGCATAAGTACCGATTATACGCACGGCGGCGGAGCCCATACCGTCTTTACCGTCAAAGAGGCGGACAAAAAGATTTCTCTTACGATTGCGCCGACGCAAGGAGATATAAGCGTACTGCCGGCAACGCGCACGTATAACGTCCGCTTCGTAGGAGAAAAAGTGCTCTCCGCAAGCGTTACCGTCAACGGTGAAGACAGAGAATGCAAAATGACGGAAGACCGCATCGCGGTAGAAGGAGTAACTCCCGATTGTGATATAAAAATCAACGTTACCGTAGAGTAAAAACAATGTTACCCGACAAACTGTCGCTCAAAAGACTCGGCGGCAAATTCGCCGAGTTCGACAATGCCGTAGAAAACGGCAAATCCGTCGCGGTTTTCTATGCCGCGCAGAACGCAAGATACCACCTCGCTACCGCAACGGGGCGGTTTTTCCTGTACGTTACAGCCGATAGAATAGGCATGCGCGGAGCAAGGGATATACTTGCCGACTACGCCGGCGGAGACGTCGCACTTGTGCCGGAAAAGGATGATTTACTCTTGAGTTTACAAGTAAATCTCTCTTCGGGGGTGGCCGAACGCGCCGCCGCGCTTGCGGGTATTTTGACGGAAAAAGTAAAGGGCGCCGTGATTTCTGCCGAAGGACTAATGCAGTTTTTCCCTTACCGAACGAATTTCGAGGCAGGCATAATCGAGCTCAAACGCGGTAGCCGCATAGACGTTACCGAGCTTGCCGACAGGTTGGCGGCAGGCGGATACAAGTACGCCGAGCAGGTGTCGGCGCAGGGCGAGTTCAGCCGAAGAGGCGACGTCTTCGACGTGTGGTGCGCCAACGACGAAATGCCCGTAAGACTTGATTTTTTTGATGACGAAATAGAGTCCGTCCGGGTGTTCGCGCCGGATACGATGCTATCCGTCAGAGATATAGACGCGGTAACGATATATCCGCGAAGCGATATTTTGGTATCCCGAAAGTGCGCGGAACGGGCTACCAAACAGTTGAATTACATCAAACGCAATGCCAAGCGCAGATTGGCGGAAATCATAGACGCCACAGTTACCAAGTTGGAAGCGGATCCCGCGGATCCCGCGCTTATTTGGGCTATTCCGTTCATTAAGGACGAGATGTCTACCTTGTTTGATTATCTGCCGAGTGACGCCGTTATCGTTTTGGACGAACCGAAACTCATAGAGGATAAATTCCGCCTTGCGCGCAATGCGCATATCACTCGCGCCAAGGCGTTTGCGGAAAGTGACGAGGCAACCAAAGAGCACTCGGGCAGTTTGATGTCCGTTGAGGAGGTAATAGGCAAAATCGGGGAGCGTCAAATTATCGGATTCCAACAGACGACCTCCTCCAACCCTATCTTTGCGCCTGCCGCCATATTCAGCATCAAGGGCTTGCCGCTATCTAAATATAACACCAATTACGGAGCTCTTGTCGACGACGTCCGCAACATGGCTATCGGAGGCGGTCAAACGCTCATCTATGCCGGCAACGAGGAAACCGCCGGCACGCTCAGCGCACTTTTGCGCGACAACGACGTCACCGCGCACATCACGAGAGATACTTCGGACGATTACCCCGTGTTGCTTGTCCCGGAACGGCTGTCGCGCGGATTTATTTATCCCGAAGCGCATTTGATGATTGTCGGCACAGATGACGTTATCAAGCGTACAGAGGCGCGCAAAAAATCCTCCAAGCGCAAACGCGCGGCGTTCGTCATGCCGGAAAAAGGCGACTACGTCGTACACGAAAAGCACGGTATAGGCATAAGCGAGGGCTTGGTGACCCTTACGACGTCGCTCGGCACCAAAGATTACTTTTGCATCATGTACCGCGGCGGCGATAAATTGTATCTGCCCACCGACAAAATGGACGAAGTGGACAAGTATACCGGCGGAGGCACGCCGCCGCTTCATCGTATAGGCGGTAAGGAGTTCGACAGAGTCAAGGAACGCGTCAAAGCCTCCGTCAAAGAAATGGCGATTGACCTTGTGAAGCTCTACGAGAAACGCTTGAAGACCAAGGGTTACAGGTATCCGCCGGACACGGTGTGGCAAAAGGAACTCGAAGACGCCTTCCCTTATCAAGAAACGGACGACCAGCTCATTGCCATATCCGAGATAAAAGAAGATATGGAATCGGGCAAAGTCATGGACAGGCTGCTTTGCGGCGACGTCGGATTCGGTAAGACGGAAGTAGCCGTGCGCGCCATATTCAAAACGGTAATAGAGGGCAAACAAGCGGCGTTTCTGTCGCCTACGACTATACTCTGCCAACAGCACTACAACACCATAAGCGAGCGCTTTGCGCCGTTCGGTATAAAAATAGACGTACTGTCACGTTTCGTATCCCAAAAGGACATTAAAGAGAGCCTAAAACGCATAAAATCGGGCGAGACCAACGTAATAGTGGCAACGCACAGACTGCTCGGTAAAGACGTGGAATTCCATGACCTCGGCTTGCTCGTGTTGGACGAAGAACAACGTTTCGGCGTGGAGCACAAGGAAAAGATAAAGGTGCTCAAAAACAACGTCAACGTGCTCAGTTTGTCCGCTACTCCCATTCCGCGCACGTTGCACATGGCGATGTCGGGCATCCGCGACATATCGACTTTGGAGACGCCTCCCGAGAACCGTTTGCCGGTAGAAACATACGTTGTGGAACAGACCGACGCGCTCATCCGTGACGCATGCGAACGGGAGCTTGCGCGCGGAGGACAAGTATTCATTCTCTACAACCGCGTGCAGAGCATAGAAAAGTTCCGCGCATACGTGGCAGACCTCTTGGGGGACGGGGCGCGCGTGATTTGCGCTCACGGACAGATGGAAGAGGGCGAGCTTGCCTCACAAATAAAGAAATTCTACGATAAGGAAGCCGACGTACTCGTCGCAACCACCATCATCGAAAACGGCATCGATATCCCGGACGCAAACACCCTCATAGTTATCGATTCGGACAATTTGGGGCTTGCGGAGCTGTACCAATTGCGCGGCAGAGTCGGGCGCAGTCGGACGTTGGCATATGCATATTTTACCGTCAGAGAGGGCAGAGTGCTCACGGAAAACGCCGAAAAGCGTTTGGACGCGCTTTTCCGCTATACCGAGCTCGGAAGCGGATTCAAAATTGCCATGCAGGATTTGGAGATTCGCGGCGCGGGCAACATTCTCGGCAAAGAGCAGCACGGCAATATGGAAAAAGTCGGTTACGACATGTATTGCAAGCTATTGAAGGAATGCGTCGACGAACTCGAAGGCAAGCCCGTGGAGCGCGCAAGGGAAGTGGAGATAGACGTTGCGGGCGACATGTCGTTACCCAAGGACTACATAACCGAGCCGTCCAAGCGCGTGGCTTTCTACAAAACGAGCGCGACTCTCGGAAGCTATGCCGAGGCACTCGAATTCATCAAAGAAACTCGCGACGTATACGGCGCGTTACCGGAAGCCGCCGAAAATCTCATCAACGTCGGACTGATAAAAAATCTTGCGAGCAAAATGAAAGTAAGCAAAATCGTCGCTACCGAAAAGGGCTTGGCGATACTCTTCTACGACGGCACAATTTACGGCAGAGAGGGCTTGTTCAAGGCGATTGCGGAAAACTCCGAGCGGTGCGTTTTGAGTCCGACGGATCCGCCGACGGTACTTTTCGACAACAAATGCGCAACCGTCGGAGAGCGCCTTGTCTTGTTGCGCAACTTCCTCATAACCGCAACATCTTGTTAGTGATACACGCGTAAATAATATTTTATAGTAAAATCGGTTGTCTTTTTTTATTATATAATGTATAATTTTTTCAACTATGACGTTAAGACACACAGTCAAGGAGTAATTTCTTAATGAAAAAACGTTTAATCGGTATTTTATCCATGGTTCTCGTAATCGCGTTGCTTTCCGTATCCGCGGTCAGCTGCACGTTTATCAAAGAAAACGAGTTCAGAACCGCCAACGAAACATACGCCACCGTCAACCACGCCGGCGTAACGCTCACGATCTCGTACAACGAGTTCATGGACTATTGCAACAATAACAATAGGCTCTACACCTATGTCAACTCGTACGGCATGGAAGTGGGCGAAGCGTTGGATCTCTGTATCAAAGGCAAGATACAGACCAAGTACCTCACTGCCGAAGCAATGGCATATCTCGTGGACGGCTCCAAAGTTTCCGCCGCCCGTATCGCCGCCCTCTACGGAAAAGGTTCCAAAGCAACTCCCGTGGACGTTCTTACTTACGCAGAGAGATACCAAGCGATATATGCCGTTAACGAAAGTATCAGAGAAGCGATAGAATCCAACATAGACGACGCCAAACAAGACGCGTACACAAGCGTCTATAACAAGATTTCCCTCAAAAACGTCAAGGAAATCGTGTTTGCCGAAGGCACCAAAAACTATCTTGACAGTTTCACTGCGGGCGGTGTAGTCGTCGGCGCGGAACTCGATACCGACAAAATTAAAATAAAGGTAGTATACGACGATGGTACCGAGAGTGAAGAATTCGTAGTTCCTTCCACGCTTTACACCACGGCGTTCTCTTCCGAAGCCGAGTCGAGCTATTCGTCCAAAGAGGCAACCAAAACCATGGTCATCACCGTGGCGGAAGAGATAACCGATTCGTCGGGCGAAGAAAGCACCGAAGACCATACCCTCGAGTACGAATACACCCTTGTGTATCCGCGCACGACCAAGAGCGAAGCTACGGAAGAAACCGATTACACCAAGGTCACCATCGATGAAGAAAAAATAGATCGTTACGCTTCCGACGCCGCAATTCCCGCGGAAGTCAAGGCAAAGTGCCAAATCATCGATATCAACGCCGAATACGAAGCCGTCAAGGCAAAAGGCTCCGATAAGTACGAAATCGAGGCGTACCGCGTTCTTATAGAGAACATCAAGTCCGGTAACCACGATATGGCGTACTTCTACAACGCGCAATACGAGTCGCAAGTTCTCTCCGCCATAGGCGCAGAGCTGTACATCAAATCCGACAAAGCTTTCGATAGCCAAAGCGAAGAAACCGTCAACGCCAAGATAGTTTCCGATTTCAAATACCTCTCCGATAACGCGAAGAAGGCTTATGACGGCAAGACCGCGGACGAAGTTCGCTCCGCGTTCGTATCCGCGATCGGTTCTACCGGTTCGGGACTCGACACGCTGTACTACTATCCCGGCGTGGACAATATCGAAAAGTACTCCTACGTAAAGCAAATACTCTTTAAGTTCGATGAAGAAACCACCGCATTCCTTTCCTCTATCCGTAACGACAAAGACGCCCTCGCAAAGGCAAGCGCGTATTTTAGAGAAAACGCCATGGTAACTCCTTCCAACCCGAATTACGACGCCGATTACGAGTGTCCCGAGCATAAGCTCAAAGAGGACGGCGCATCTTGCTCGTACGAAGGCGAAGGACTTTGCCCCTCGGTTCCTTACGGCGACGACGAAAAACTAAGCGAGGTCATAGCTAAGATAAAAGCCGAATTCGACGGCATAATGGCAGGAGAAGGTACGAACGAAGAGAAGTACGCGAAAATAGCGGAAGCGTTCGACAAGTACATCTACATCTACAACGATGACAGCGGTACGTTCAACAACAATTGGGGATACCTCATTGCTCCCGAAACAAAGGACAACAGCTGGGTAACCGAATTTACCGAGCTCGGACAAAGCCTCATTGACTACGACAACACCGTCGGCAACGTTTACACCGAATCGGGTCTTGCGGAGTGCTACACCATGAGTTTGAGCGGTAGCGACAGCGATTACGCGGGCGTCAGCATCATGATGGTATCGGCAACTCCCTTCAATGGCGTAACGAGCGAGCTTAGCTTTGCGGACGACGCCGCCATAATAAGTTACCTCAAAAATTACACCAAGGGCGACGGCACGTCGTTATACGATACGTTCAAGAAGAATTTGCGCGACGAGGCGAGAAGCTCTGCTTACTCCGACTTCACCAAGTGCGTTCCTACCGAGATATTCGAACGTAACGACAAAAACAAGATAACCGTAAACAAGAGCGTCAAAGACGAAATCAAGATTGAAAAGAGTAAACTCAAAAAGAACATATACGACGTCTACGTTGGCTAACGCAACGTCGCGGAGGTATTATGGTTAAGACCAATCAAGAATTGCAAAACGAATTAGACGTATCTAAGTGGCGCGAAAGCGAGATCCAAGGTAGGGATATGTGCAAGAGCTTATCCTACTGCGAGTATTGCGAGGGCGAACCCGAGTACCCGTGCGCCAAAGCTTACAGAAGAGCGCAAAAAGCGCAAAAGGTCAAAGCGACATCTGCCGCTCCCCAAAAAACTACCGTCCGCAAGAAGAAATAATCGTTAAAGCCCGCCCTTGCGGGCTTTAATATAATCGAGGCGATAACAGTTACTTATGCCATACTCTAACTATGACTTCATTCCGCTATACGTCTCCTTGGCGGTATCTGCGGTACTCGCGGCGCTTGCCGTATGGAAGAAGGCTCTCACCGTGTCCGCAACCGTGGTCGCGGTTTTGATTATGGTGGGGATATCGGCGTTTACGGGTTACGCGGGGCTTGTGGCTTTCGGCGTTTCTTTCGTGGGCGCGGTAGTCATAGGATTTGTAGGCAAACGCAAACGCGAGGAACGCGAAGCGGACGTTCACGCACGTAAGGGCGCGCGAGGAGTCGTTCAAGTCCTTGCGAACTCCTTGCCGTCGTTCATATTGGGACTTATATGGTTTGTTACCGGCAAGACCTGCTTTTTGGTAGGCTCGGTTACCGCGGTGACGGCAGGCTTTGCGGATAGCGCGGCAAGCGACGTAGGCATCCTGTCCGACGGCAAAGTCATCAATATAGTTACGTTCAAGCCTCAACCGCGCGGACTTTCCGGCGGAGTGAGTTTACTCGGTACCGTGGCGGCTCTCGTAGCCTCTACAACGGTTGCCGCGGCAGTGTTTGCAGTAGGCGGCATCGGCGCAAAAAGCTTGCCCGTTGTGGCGCTTGTGGGGTTCATGGGCACGATAATCGATTCCGTGTTGGGCGGAAGCGTGCAAGCCAAGTACAAGTGCTCTTCTTGCGGCATATTGACCGAACGCAAAGAGCATTGCGGCGCGCCTACGGAACTTGCGAGCGGTTGTCGGTTTATAGATAACAACGCGGTCAACTTTATTGCCTCTTGCGTAGCGGGCGGCGTCGCCGCGTTGATAGCATATTTCGCGCTGTAATCCATATATAATGTAATAACAATGCGCCTCACGCGTATAATTTAGCGTGATAGACTTGTATTTAGCCGAACTTCTCTACAATCCCGATAGTTTGTTTGCAAAAATTTTCACCGTGATCGGAGAAATTCCCGCGCTGTTTCCGATAATTTTCCTTGCCGTTCTCGCAGTGGTACTTGCTCTTAAAAAACAACCTTTCACGGCAAATAAAAAGGTTTTTTTGCGTTACGGCGTGTTCGCCCTCGTTGCCGTTGCGCTGACGGCGGCGACTGTTGCGGTTGCCAAAAATTTTGTCGACAGAGAACGCTATTACACTTCGCTCGGCGCGAATTACACTCCGTGGTACGTTATAGGCAACGGCGGAGACTCTTTCCCGTCCGGACACGCGAGTATGTCTTTTTTTGTCTTTCTCATCCCCGATTTCATCAAACGCGTACTCGGTAAAAAATGCGTTACGGCGTATATTGTTTCCGCCGCGTTTGTCGTCTGCGTAGGGCTTGCGCGGATGATAGAAGGCGCGCATTACTTCTCCGACGTCTGTTTCGGAGTGCTGATAGCTTTTGTTTATGCGTGCGCGTGCGCGAAACTTTTCGACATCACTCGCGAGGCATAAATATACCACAATCGTGGTGTTCTCGGGGCGGAGAATCATTGACACGAGAGGTTGTTTTGTAGTACAATATTTTTAGTTTTTTTAGGAGTAGCGTAAGATGAAAATCGGATTCGATAACGACTTGTACGTTAAAAAACAAACTGAGAACATCCTCAAACGCATAGAGATGTTCGACAACAAACTTTACCTCGAATTCGGGGGCAAAATGTTTGATGATCTGCACGCGGCACGCGTATTGCCGGGCTTTGATCCCAACGTCAAAACCAAGATTTTGACCAACCTCAGGGACAAAGTGGAGATAATATTCTGCATAGGCGCGCCGGATATAGAAAAAAACAAGATTCGTTCCGATTTCGGCATTACTTACGGCAACGAGCTTTTGCGTTTGATGCGCAACTTCCGCGCGATAGGCATACACGTAAACAGCGTCGTCATCACCCAATACAAAGAGCAACCGGCTGCCGACATCTTCCGCAAACAGCTTGAACGCATGGGTGAAAAAGTCTACATCCACAAGTATACCAAGGGCTACCCGAACGACGTCGATACCATCGTATCTGACGAGGGCTACGGCGCGAATCCTTATATAGAAACTACCCGTCCGCTTGTCGTCGTCAACGCTCCGGGACCCAATTCCGGCAAGCTTGCAACCTGCCTATCTCAGCTCTACCACGAGTATAAGCGCGGAGTTAAGGCGGGATACGCCAAATACGAAACTTTCCCCGTATGGAATCTGCCTCTCAAACACCCCGTCAACGTCGCCTATGAGGCTGCCACGGCGGATATAAAAGACAGAAACATGATTGACTATTTCCATTTGGAAGAGTACGGCATCAACGCCGTAAACTACAACCGCGACTTGGAAGTGTTCCCCGTCGTCAAGAATATTCTCAAGCGCATACTCGGCTCCGACGTCTATAAATCGCCTACCGATATGGGCGTCAACGCGGTAGGATATGCCATTTCCGACGACGCCGTCGTCCAAGAGGCTGCCAAACAGGAGATAATCAGACGCTACTACAAGACTTACAACGACTACAAAGCCGGAATCGCCGATTTGGACACCGCGCACAGGGTGGAAATCCTCATGAAGGATATGGAAGTAAGTCCCCTCGACCGCAAAGTTGTCGGACCTGCCCTCGAAAAGGTGGCTAAGTACAACTGCCCCGCAATCGCCATCGAGCTTCCGGACGGCAGAATACTCACCGCAAGGGACAAAAACAGCTTGTACGCGCCTGCCGGCGTAATCATCAACGCCCTCAAAGCCCTTGCCGGCATAGATGACAAAATCAAACTCATCACCCCCACGGCGATAGACACCATCCTCAAACTTAAACAAGACGCCATGAAATCCAAGTCATCCAAAATGAATTTGGAAGAAGCCCTCATCGCGCTTGCGTTCTCCTCCTCCACCAACCCGACGGTAGAGTACGCGCTCGGCAAAATCAACATGCTCAACGGCTGTGAGGCGCACTCCTCGGTCATGCTTCCGGAGAGCTCTTTGCGCGTATTCCGTAGACTCGGCATCAACCTCACCTGCGAACCGCAATTCGCGTTCTAAAATCAAACAACAAATTAAATACGACGTTTGGGCTCCGTAAATCGCATTTTAGGAGCCCTAAATTCACATAAAGGAGTATATATGAGCATAACGCAAGACAAGCTTAACGAGGTGGAAAAATTAGTTAATGACGGTTTGGACGCAAAATCCGCCGCGCGCATTTTTGAGTTGCTCGGACTCAAAGACATATCGGAAGAGGAACTCAAAGAGTATAAGCTTTGGGGGGACTATCTGCCGCTCGGCATATTGGAACCGTATACGGACGAGCAGAGGTACTTGCATATTCTTTGGGAGTGCGTAGACAGGAGTCCTATCGGCGTCAACGTTGATTTTGCCATACCGTTCAGGCAAATCATAGCGCGTAAGCTCTTCAAACGTTGCGGCAAAGGTTTCATTGCCAACGAGGGATGCCGATTCAATTACGGACCCAAAATCGAGATAGGCGATTATGTTTGTTGGAATCACGGTTGCTACATCGATTCCAAGGGCGGAGTTATTTTCGGCGATTACTCCATGATAACGGAGTACACCAAGATATTCACGCACGGACACTCCGAGAGTGACCACGAAGTGCGCACTTACAAGCCGGTAGAGCTTGGCGAATACGTCAAGGTATACACCGCATGCACGTTGTTGCCGGGCGTAACGATGGGCAAAGGCAGCATAGCGGCGACGGGAAGCATTGTTACCAAGAGCGTGCCGGAAATGACCGTCGTATCCGGTATCCCGGCAAAACCGATGCGCGATAGGCGTACCGAGGGCAAGACTCCCGAGGAATTCAACCACTACATGTTCCTAAACAAGGACTTCCAATAGCTTCGGGCTAATTTTTAGGGACATATTGCAAATATGCGCGCGTCGTGGTATAATTTTCACGGCGGAGGGCTCCGCACAAAACGAATCAAGGAGTTTATATGAAAGTTTGTATTTACGGAGCGGGTTCGCTCGGCACCGTCCTCGGTGCATACGTTACCAAAAACGGCGGTCGGATTGACTTAGTCAATAGGAATAAGGCGCACGTTGCGGCTCTTAAAGAGCACGGCGCGACGGTTACCGGCAAAGCGAATTTCAATGTCGCGGTCAATGCTCTTTTGCCGGACGAAATGAGCGAGAAATACGATATCATCTTCCTCATGACCAAGCAATTGAACAACAAAGAAGTTGTTCGCGGACTGACGGCGTTTCTTGCCGACGACGGCGTAATCTGCACCATGCAAAACGGACTCCCCGAGCACAGCGTGTCGGAGATTATCGGCGAAGACAGAACCTACGGTTGCGCAATAGGCTGGGGCGCGCAGATGACAGCTCCCGGCGTGAGCGAATTGACTTCCGAACCGGACGCACTCGTGTTCGCATTGGGCGCGCTTACAAAAAAGGGTCGCGAAGACAAGCATTTCCAAGCCGTTATCGATATTTTGTCTCTCATGGGCAAAGTGGAGGTCGAGGACAACTTTATAGGCGTCAGATGGTCTAAACTACTTGTCAATTCCGCGTTCAGCGGCATGTCCGCGGTGCTCGGTTGCAATTTCGGAGAAGTAGCCGACAACAAAAAATCCCGCCGTTGCGCCCAACGTATCATCAAGGAAATCATCGATTCCACACGCGCGGGCGGCATAAAAATTGAACCGATACAAGGCACGGACGTAGTTAAACTGTTGGATTACTCCAATCCGATCAAGCGCGCGATATCCTTTGCGATTATCCCCGTAGCCATCAAAAAGCACCGCCTGATCAGAGCGAGCATGTTGCAAGACATAGAGAAGGGCAAGCCCTGCGAAGTCGAAGCCATCAACGGCGTAGTAAGCGAGTACGGCAAAAAGGTAGGCGTACCTACCCCGGTAAACGATAGAGCGGTAGAGATAATCCGCGGAATCGAGCAAGGCAAGTACAAACCGAGCTTCGATAACCTCAAACTTTTTGACGATATTCTCTAATCCCCAAACGTTGCGCCGCTTCGGCATAACACAAATCCAAAAATCCCCCACGCTCCACGTGGGGGATTTTGTAGGATATAGGGGAAACTTTGATTTTAGTCGTTGATGGATTCGACCGGGACAACAAATCTCGAGCAATATCTTTTTTCGGCGATTTCTTTGCCCGTGTACGGAGCGACAAGTCCGAGAACGCGCGGCGCGCCGACGGGCTTGAGAAGTCCGCTTTCTTCCATGCGCATGAGAGTGCTTATCGAAACGCCGCATGCGCGTTGGGCAGGTTTAATCGAGATTCGGAAACCGAACTCGGCAATTTTGATTTGGGGGTTGAAGTGAAGGGAATTATGCGGTATAATATCGATATGAGCAGAAAAATGTCGTTTTTGGGAAGGATTTTTTATATCGACGACGTGGTTAAAAACCGTCGTTGCAACATGTTGGATTATCCGCGCGTAACGGTCGAAGAGGATTTGGATTACGTTGGCGAGGGCAATGAATTCAACAAGCTTGACGTGTACTACGACAAGAGGTTCGCGGATAAAAAATATCCCGTGCTCTTCAATGTGCACGGCGGTGGGTGGATTGTCGGCGACAAGAAGTTCCGTCGCGGTTACGCTTTGCAGATGGCGGACGACGGATTATTTGTGGTTAATCCGAACTATGCGTTGGCGCCTGAGTATACATTCCCTACTTGCATACGCGATCTTGCCGGCGCGCTGAGATGGGTATGCGACCATGCGGAAGAGTACAACTTGGATCTAAACAATGTGTTCGTTTCGGGAGATTCGGCGGGCTCGCACCTTGCGTCGCTATTAGCGACGGCTACCGTTTCCGACGAGCTTGGCGCGGCGCTCGGACTCAAGGAATTACCTATCAAGTTTAGGGGCGCATTGCTATACTGCGGAGTGTATGACTTTGACGAACCGATACTGCACATACCCGTTGCCGACGTTATGCTCAAACAGATGTTCGGTTGCAAAAGGTTGAAAGAAGTAAACCAAATGCCGTATTACAGGTACCTAAATCCGCTTAATTATATGACGTCGGATTTCCCAAAGACGATGGTTGTTTCGGGCAAACTTGACTTTTTCACAAGCACTCAGCACCCTAAGATGCTCGATAGACTCAACGAGCTCGGAGTAAGCGCAAAGCATTATCATGCGACGGCGCTATCGAACAGTTTCCATTGTTTTTTCCTTAAACCGTGGATGGGGGAGGCGCGCAAATGTCTTGCCGAGTCCAAGGAATTCATACGCGCGACTATGGAGTAGTTAAATTGCGCTTGTCAATATCCTTGACAAGGGTATTGCGCGGTGCTATTATATACATACAAACACTTAAAGGAGAGTTCATATGGCATACGTAATCAATAAGGATACTTGCATCAGCTGCGGCTCTTGCCAAAGCACTTGCCCCGTAGGCGCGGCTAACCCGAACGATGAGGGCACTTATTCCATCGATCCCGATACCTGCTTGAGCTGTGGCGCTTGCGCGGCAAACTGCCCGGTAGAAGCTATTTCCGAGGAATAATCACGCGTTTGACGCTGTGGCGTTCCGTTTGGGGCGCCACTTTTTTTTGATATGAACGTAGAGATTCGCAACCTAAGGGCAGACGACAAAGAGGCGTTGAGAGAGATTTGCTACATCACCTCCCGCGGATTCGAGTCCGACAGAGCTAAGCAGGCGCTGTACCTGATGTACTGCGACTATTACGTCGAGCACGCAAGGGATACGTCGTTTGTGGCGGTGGACGAAAACGATAAACCTATCGGCTATGTCTTTTGCGCACCGAATTACGATGAGTACGTCAGGGTATTCGGCGAGGAGTACGCGGATAGGCTCAAAAGAGTTTCTCCCGTCCGCTATCTGTTCCACGCGATCAACGCGCGGTCGGAATCAAAGGTAAGCAAAGAGTACCCAGCGCACCTACACATCGACATTTTGCCGAGCGCGCAACGCTTAGGAATAGGCACGCGCCTCATGGACAGGTTGTTCGAACGTCTCGGAGAGCGCGGCGTTGTCGGCGTGTATCTTTGTTGCGGAGCCGGGAACGCAAAAGGCGTGGCGTTTTACCGCAAATACGGATTTGCGGAATATTCTCACAAGCTCGGCACGATAATCTTTACGCATAAAATAGAAAATAAATCATAAAAGGAGAGGATGATGGATTACTCCGAATTAAGAGAACTTGCCCGTAATATCAGAGTCGATATAGTGGACTGTATAGGTTCGCTCGGCACCGGGCACATAGGCGGATGTCTTTCCGTAGCGGACGTACTTGCCGTGTTGTACGGTAAGCACATGAACGTCGATCCCGCAAATCCCAAGAAAGAGGGTCGGGACAGACTTGTTTGCAGTAAGGGGCACGCAGGTCCCGCGATTTACTCCGTTTTGGCGGAGAAGGGCTATTTTCCCAAAGAATGGTTGCTGACGCTCAATAAGGGCGGCACCAACTTGCCGAGTCATTGCGACATGAACAAGACTCCCGGCGTAGACATGACGGCAGGTTCGTTGGGACAGGGTTTCAGTTGCGCCGTAGGCATAGCGGTAGGCAGCAAGCTTTCCGGCGACGGAGCCACGATCTACGCCATTATCGGCGACGGTGAAAGTCAGGAAGGGCAGATTTGGGAAGCCGGGATGTTTGCCGGCAGCCACGGTCTTGACAATCTGATAGCTTTTACCGACTACAACAAGCTGCAGCTTGACGGCTACGTCAAGGACGTCAACGACATTGCGCCGCTTGCGGACAAGTGGAGAGCTTTCGGTTGGCACGTCTACGACATTGACGGACACGACGTGGAAGCGATAGACAAGGCGATTACGGACGCAAAGACCGTAATCGGCAAACCCAAAATGATAATACTCAATACCGTCAAGGGCAAGGGCGTAAGCTTTGTGGAGAACGCCGGTATAGGCAGTCACTCGATGCCGATAAACAAGGAGCAGCACGACGCCGCGGTTAAGGAAATAAGAGGTGAATAATGCAACTCGATAACAATACTTTGATGAAAGACGTTTTGGTTGATTTTTTGCGTAAGCGCATGGCGGAAGACGACAAAGTTGTCGTGCTCGACGCCGACCTTGCCAAGTGTTCGGGTACCATAGCTCTGCAAAAAGAGTACCCAAACAGGGCAATTGACGTAGGTATTGCCGAGGCAAACATGGCAAGCATGGCGGCAGGGCTTGCAAGCTACGGATACAAGCCGGTTATCACTTCTTTTGCGCCGTTTGCCACTCGCAGGATAGCCGATCAGATAATGATTTCAATTTGCTACGCCAAGCAAAACGTAAAGATAGTAGGCACCGACCCCGGCATAACCGCGGAGCTCAACGGCGGAACGCATATGCCGTTTGAAGACATAGGAATGTTGCGCTCGATCCCGGACATTTTGATTTACGAACCCACGGACGTTAGGGAGTTTGCCGCCCTTTTGCCGGAGATTATGGATTATCCGCATCCCGCATACATCAGGATGCACCGCAAGAATCCGCCCGTCGTGCACGAAGAGGGAGCAAAGCACACCCTTCTCGGCGCCGAAGTGCTCAGGGAAGGCGCGGACGTAACCATAGCGGCTTCCGGGATAATGGTTGCCACGGCTTTGGAGGCTCGTGAAGAGCTCCTCAAGGAGGGCATCGGCGCGGAAGTAATATGCGCGCATACCTACAAGCCGTTCGACGCTGAAACGATTTGCGCGTCCGCACGCAAGACGGGGCACGTGGTTACCGCAGAGAATCACAACGTTATAGGCGCGTTGCGTTCGGCGGTTGCCGAGGCACTTTGCGCGAATTGCCCGACGCCGCTCGAATGTGTGGGCGTCAAAGAGAAATTCGGCGAAGTCGGCAAGGTCCCGTACCTCCGCAAGGCGTTCAATATGGAATCTTCCGACATCGTTGGCGCGGTGAAGAAAGTTCTCGCAAGATAAAGAGGCACATCGCGCAAGCGATGTATATTCAGTCAATCGAAGTCGAACCGCGTAGTAGCGTTTAATAGACTTGCAGTAATTTAATGGTAAATCTTTTTCCCTCAACTAGTTACGGAAAACGCGTATTAAGCACTATATATTGTGTTATTTGCGCTTGCGCGGTCGCGCGTAATATATTGATGTCGCGCCTACGGGCGCGCGAACTGCGGATTGCCTATTGACATGCCTCGAAGCCTATATTATAATGTTTATACAAAATCCTAAACGGAGGTCAACAATGAAAAAGAAAATATTACTAACTCTTCTGGTTGTTTTTCTTATCGGCGTATTGGTCGTAGGCGTAGTTGCTTGCAACAACAATAATAGCAACAAAAAGCCGAGTAGTAACAAGAACAACAAGACTGAGGAAAAAACAGAATTTACCGATGAGGATTGGACGAACGTAATCGTCGAAGTCGGTAATGGACTCGACAGCGCCGCGGCGTCTGTCAGGGACATGAAAGACGGCGAAGGTCACGCAAAAGCCACCTTGTACGTAAACGTCGATACCGGTGAAGAAGGCGATGAACCCACCAATCTCGAAATCAGCGTTGAAGCGAGCATCAGCGAAAAAACCGACGCTAAGAACTGGGCAAACATCACCGTTTCGGCTATTGACGACGGAACAAGCGAAGACTTATTCGGACTTGCTGTCAGGGAAGAAATCCTCTACATAGGACAACCCTACGAGACCGGCAAGTTTAAGTGGGTCAAGTTGAGCCAATTCGAAAACGCGGGACTTATCATTGACAAGCTCGTGCCTACTTTCGTAGGAGCCATTAGCGATTATGTTGCGGGCAACACCACCGACGAAAACGGAGAAGAAACCACTTACGCAGCCATCGTAAAGGCTTACAAAAACGCTATGAGCGCTTTCAAAGACGAGAAGTCTGAGGAGTATATCGCGGCAAAGGCTCTCTATGACGCGGCTGTATCGAGCCAAAAGAGCCAACAAAACTTCAAAAACGGCACGTACTTCACCAAGGGCGAAATCGCCGGACTCGGCGTTTATAACCTTGCTAAGACCATCCTCCCCGGCGTGGCAGGAGATTTGTTCTCCATGGTAGGCGACGCCAAAACTCCCGTCACGGACAACGGCTACTCCTTCAACCTTAACGTTTCCGGTTTGAGCTCCTTGCTTCAAAGCTTGTCGAGCATGCTCTCCGGCGTAAAAATCCCCGCGGAATATGAAGATCTTATCAACCAAGTGGCGAATATCCTCCTCGGAGCGAAAATTAAGTTCAATCACGTTACCGTAGAAGACGAAGAGACCGGTGACGAAGTTGAAAAACTCACCATCGCAGGTATCGAAGTCGCTACCGACAAGTCCGAAATACCTACCATCCAAATCGATTTGGGCATAGACAAAAACAAAGCTCTTACCGGCTTGGGACTCAGCTATACCAAAGGCACTCTGAACGTTGCTTTCGGTATTAAAGACTTTGCTATCGAAGCAAAAGCGGCAACCGCCAAGGATATCGACGCAGATGAGCTCGCAATCAAGCTCTCCGCAACCCTCAATGTGCCCAACGTTACTGATGGCAATCTCAACGTAGACGTTGTTGTACAACCTAACGTAAAACTCTCCTTCTGGGATGAGGATGACAAGGACGCTAAGTTCACCGTAGACGGTACGGAGTATAACAGAGCCGGATACGTAAATATCGACTTCTCCGGTCTCTACGGATATGCAACGGTCAACGGCACTGTATTCGCGACATACAACGATACCGACAAGGGCTTCCTGCTCGATCTCAGCAAGGTAATCGAGGCGTTGAGCAACGTAAGCGTTACCGCGGATACCAAGTACTATATCCCGCTTGACGCACAAGCAACGTTCGATAACTGGATAAAAGACATGGTTATCGCTAACGCAAGCGACGACAAAGACGCGGCACAAAACGCAGTTTCTAAGGACGTAAAGAAATCCGATAACCTCGTAGACCAAGTTGTCACCATAGTCGATTCGTTCTTCGGCGACGAAGGCTTCAGCTTCAACATCGGTTCCGTAGGCACCATAATCGGCATGGTCCTCGATAAGAGCGACGACGGCATTATGGCATACGTTGATAAAGTCATAGCGGCTGTTTACGACGATTCAGACGACGATAAAGACGTCTTCACTCTCAACGCAGGCGACCTTATGAACGAAAAAGACGGTCTTATCTATAAGCTCTTGAGCGGCAGTAAATACCTTCAAACAAAGGAAGTTGCAGGCGTATATGAAGGCGATGAGAAGGTTCAAAAGACCCTCCTCAATATTCTTGCAAAAGACAAGCTCCTCGACACCCTCGTAGGCTTCATCAATGCAAGCGTATACGAAAAGCATAAAAACGCAGACGAAACCATTACGGCGTTCGCTGCGGGAATTGCGAGCAACACCATCGCAAGTAACGGCTATGTATGGACGACCAAGGACGACGTCAAAGCTCTTGCCGGTATGGTAGGCATGACGTCGGATGCTGTAGACGCTCTCTACGCAGACATCTACACCGGCACCAAAGCCGTGTTGACCATCGAAAACACCACCGGCGAACTCAAGATCACGGTTGGCGGAGTAACCGCTTCCTTGAAGCTTGGCGTAGCCACAACCGAGAATGTAGTCTATAAAGAGGATAATCACAAACTCACCAAGGAAGGCGCCTTAGACACTTCCGTAGAAGGTAACGTAACCAAGTTGCTTAACGTAGCTATACAAGCTGCGAACAGCAAGCTCCCCTCAAAGTACAAACTTGAAGCGGCAGAGTAAGCTGGAAATCAAAGCAATCTCCTATCGGGAAGCCACCGCAAGGTGGCTTTCTTTTTTTGTAAACGAAATAACATTTGCACAATATAGGTACCCAAAAGACGCATTACGAGAACCCAAGTAGATAATATACATCGCCGTTGGCGACGGTGATATGCACTGCCTGCGGCAGCGGTGATATACACGTCCCGTTGGGACGCGG
>CAVIFU010000024.1:0-23561 GCA_963642145.1 Ruminococcus bicirculans (ex Wegman et al. 2014) | reverse complement strand
CTACGGGAGCATTACAGTCTGCGGTGACACTCGTCGTGGTCGTCTTGTTGCCGCTCATCTCTCCATAGAAGTTTTGTTAGCCTAATGTCATATTAGGTGAACAAAAAATTTTATATATTCAGATGTAGAAACCCCGATTAAATTGTGTATTTGTCGCGAATTTCCGCAATTAAGGCGGAGTCAAGGTTGTACTCACCCAAAAAATAATTTTCGTAGGTGCCGTACTTTTGCTTGATCGCGTTCAGAGCCGACTCGATTAGACAAGGGTAGACTGTCAAAAACGCCTCGTAACGGCTGAATATGTAGTGCCTGAAACCTTTTGGAATACGCGCCGCGAATATGTATTCCACAAACGGACGTACGACCGTGCTCCGCATGTATTCTTCCGTTACCGTTTGTTCGTCCGCGCCGAGTAGCAACATAAGTATCGCAATACCTACCCCGGCTCTGTCTTTCCCGGCGGTGCAGTGCTGCAAAAACGGAGTTTCACCCTCGCAAACAGACTTTATCATTGCCTTATACGCTTGATTGTCGAACGGCAACGTGGCATAAGTTTCGGAAATATCTTCGGGCTTTACACGCATGAACAGCTTAGCAAACGGATTCTTGCCGTTTTTGAGCTTGAAAAGCTTGGCGTTTTTGAATGTCGCCGCTATTGCCCTGTGCTCCGCGCCGATTTTGGAGTACGGCGCTTCCGAACCGCGCTCGTCTTCGTCACGATAATCGTACACGACCTTTATCCCCAAGCCTCTCAGATAGTCAAGCTCTGCATCCGTGGCGTAATCCAAGTTCGCCGAACGATAAAAGTATCCGCTCTTGATGTGCTTGCCGTTACCTACCGGTAATCCGCCTATATCGCGGAAATTAGCCAAAGTTTCCATTCATTCTCCTATTATATATCGTTAATTCATTGTGCGCCTGCCGGTGCGTTTGGGAGTGGCGCGTTTGAGCTCCTCTTCCGAAAAGTCGATTAACTCTTTGACCGCGCCGCCCTTGCGGAGTACCGCATTATATATGGATCTGTGCTCGTCGCGCGAAACAAGCGTCGCGGAATTATACACCTCGAATCTGCAAGACGTCAGCTTGATTCGGCGTAACGGGAATTTGCGCCCGGCATAATCGGTAAGTACCCCTAAGTCGCGCCCTTTGCAGTGCGCGCAATCACCGCCGTACGGACAGTAAATAAGCTCCATCACCTTGACGTCTCCGCGCGTCAACACGTAAGCCTCGTTCGCATTGGGCATCGCCGCCACTTCCGACTCCGAAAGCTCCTTGGACAACGCATAGCGATAAGCCTCCTCGCCGACGCCCTCCGCGGAAAGCGTATTGAACACGTTGTACCCCGTGCCTGCGAAAAGTTTGACTCCGTTACGCTTACAAAATTCCGCGCCCATGATGTTCTCGGCGTAAACGCCGTCAAAACCGCTAAGCTTCGACTCCGCAAGCGCTATATCGCGCGAATTCATGAACGGCGGAAGGTACAAGTACCGCTCCTTGACGCGTTGCGTTTGAGCAAAAAACTTGTCAAACGCCTTTTTGTCGTTATAATCGCTCGGCGCAAATATCGCTATGTCCTTATCGAATCCGAAAAAATCTTCGCCTATCACCGCAATCGACGGCGAAACGTCCGCCGTAATCGGCAGTTTATACGTTATTTTGCCGTTCGTGACGGGCTCGAACGCCACAGCCTCCGCGTATAGCGCGTCATACAGCTCGCGGCGCAGTTTGTTGAGTACGGAACGCGGGGCAAATACGGCGCCGTCTATTTCGGCAACTATTTTCGGCGCAAACGGATACTTGTCCGCTTTGCGGAAGACATCCTCGACGTCCTCTACCGTAAGACCGCGCCCGGTAGCCGCAGGCAATACAGACTCCGTACTTATATCTACGCTCACGTCGCCCATGGTAGCTCGCGCCGTAGCGACTTCTCCGGACACCGCGCGGAACTTGACGTCAACACGCCGAGTGCGCGTAACGCGAATAAGCTCTTCGTTTAACTTAACGTCCGTGGTAATGCGCGCTTCGTCCCCGACTCTTACCGCTCCTACGCTTTCTATATTAGGCGCGCCCTTGTAGTTTTTGACCTCCGCCGAGCCCACTTCCCTGCCGTCGCGAAGTATCTTAAAACAATCGCCTACAGTCAAATTAGGGTATCCGTTTATCGTAATTCGGTTACCTTTAATTGAGTTTATTCTGCCGACATGCGCGCCGATATGCCCTTGCACGTCGCTTGAAATGACGTCGGTTCTACCAAATCCCAAGCCCTCGGTATAGTTACCGCGGTTATAGGTTCTTTCGAGCGCCGACAGCCGAGAAACATCCTCTTTGCCGTTATCCAGAATATCTCTATAATAGTTCACGCTTGCCGCAACGTACTCCGCGCGGCGCATTCTGCCTTCTATTTTGAACGACGTCACTCCTGCCGACGCCAAGTCAAAAATCTTGCGCCCAACCTTCAAATCAGCTAAGCATATGGCATAATTTTGTTCGCCGCCGTTGAGAGAATACTGTCTGCGACACGGTTGTTTGCAAAGTCCGCGGTTGCCGCTATTGCCGCCTGCGAACGCCGACATGTAGCACTCCCCGGAAAACGACGAGCACAACGCGCCCTGAATAAACGCTTCCGTTTCCACAACAGCCGAAATTGCGGAAATTTCGGCTAACGGCGTTTCTCGCGCAAGTACAACGCGGCTAAATCCGTGCTTCACCGCAGCAATCGCGCCGTCTACGTTGTTTACGCCGGCTTGCGTGGATAAATGCAATGCGGCTCCGGGATAAGCTTTTTTTATAAGCGAGCCCAAATACAGGTCTTGCAAAATGAGCGCGTCCGCGCCCGAATCGAGCGCCGATTTTACGGCTCCGAAAAACGCCGTAAGCTCGCCGTCCTTGACGAGAGTATTGATTGCGACATAAACTTTTACGCCGAATATCCGTGCGTATTTGACGGCTTCCGCAAGTTCCTCACGGCTGAAATTACCGGCGTTTTTGCGCGCGGAAAACTCTTTGAGCCCTATGTAAACGGCGTCCGCGCCGCTGTTGACGGCTACCTTGAATACAGTCGGATCTCCTGCCGGCGCAAGTAGCTCTATCATCTCTTTCTCCTAAGAATATCGCCTTTTTGGGTACCGTAAGGTACGGGTATGGTAACCTTTTGTTGCACTATTTTGACGTCGTCAATCTCCGTTCCGTTCTCGTCGACGACGTCACGCACCGTAAACTCGGACATGAACGCCACTCCCGGGGACAGCACTTCGAGCACGTCGCCCGTTCTGAATCTATTGCGCATTTCCACTCTTGCCACGCCGTTTTTTACGTCATCGACTACGCCTATAAATTCATACGTTCCTTGGTTTTGCCCCGAGCGGTACGATACCGTATTCGCGTTGTCGCCGAGCATGTACGCCGTGGTGTAGTCGCGGTGTACGACTTTGTCGAGTTCGGCGCAAAGCGCGTCCTCGCAATCCTTATCGTATTCACCCTCCATCAGCGCGTCAATTGCCCTACGATAGGCGTTTACCACCGTTGCAAGATAATACTCCGACTTCATTCTGCCTTCGATTTTGAACGAGTCCACACCGGCGTCTACGAGTTTATCGATATATCGTATGGCGTTTAGGTCCTTGCTGTTGAGAATGTACGCGCCTCTATCGTCCTCTTCTATGGTAAGAGGCAAGGAGTCCGTGCGCCCCGCCTCGCGCAAATCATACTTCCAACGGCATGCTTGCACACACTCTCCGCGATTGGCGTCCCTGCCGTCTAAATAGTTACTCAGTAGACACCTGCCGCTATATGATATGCACATGGCGCCGTGAACAAAAACTTCGAGCTCGGTATCCTTGTTGTACTCGCGTATCTCCTTGATTTCCGCAACGGAAAGCTCCCTCGCAAGCACTACGCGACTGACGCCGTTGCGCGCCCAAAATTCCACGGTGTACTTATTTAGGGTGTTGGCTTGGGTAGAAAGGTGCACTTCCAAATCGGGCGCAACGCGCCTGCAAAGAGCAATGAGCCCGGCGTCCGTGATAAGGCACGCGTCTACGCCTACATCCTGTAACTCCTTGAAATACTCTTCCGCCTTGGGAAAATCGGCGTTTTTAGGGAAAATATTGACCGTTACGTATACTTTTTTGCCACGGGAGTGAGCGTACTCCACGCCGCTACGCAAATCTTCTATCGTGAAGTTATCCGCATACGCTCGCAAGGAAAACTCCTTGCCGCCGACATAAACGGCGTCCGCGCCGTAATCTACGGCTACTTTAAGTTTGTTCAGACTCCCTGCGGGAGCAAGCAATTCGGGTTTTTTCATAACGATATTTTGGCACAAAAATTGTAAAATTGCAATACTTTGTGCTATACTTAATATATCTTACGTAGGAGAATGCGTATATGCTCGAAAAATTCAAGATCGGACACTACACGGATATGGAAAACGGTACCGGAGTTACCGTCATACTTGCGGAAAACGGCGCCACTGCCGGTTGCAGCGTAAGGGGTTCCGCGCCGGCGACAAGGGAAACCGACCTCTTGCGCACGGAAAAGACGGTGCAAAAAATCAATGCCGTTTGCCTCAGCGGCGGCTCGGCGTTCGGACTCGAATCCGCGGACGGCGTCATGCAATATCTGTTTGAACGCAACTTCGGCTACGACGCCGGCGCGTACCGCGTGCCGATAGTCGTAGGAGCTTCCGTATACGACCTCGAATACAAAAACTTCGCCTTCCCGGACAAAAAAGCCGGCTACAAAGCCTGCTTGTATGCCAAGAAAAACAACTTCGAATCGGGCACGATAGGCGGTGCGACGGGCGCGACTGTAAGCAAAATAATGGGGATGGACTCAGCCGTTAAGACGGCGTTGGGTGTGCAAACTTACGCCCTGAACGGGCTGGAAATCGCCGTCATATCGGTAGTAAACGCCCTCGGCGACGTCGTAGACAACGGCAAAATCATCGCCGGCGCAACCGACGAGAACGGAGAATTTATCGACTGCGCTCGCGTAATGAGCGCGGGACTCAGCCGTGAAACGAACACAAACACCACCATAAGTTGCATAATCACCAACGCAAAGCTTACCAAAGCGCAAGCCAACGTGCTTGCCGACCTCGCCCACGACGGTTACGCGACAACGCTTTCGCCCTCTCATACTCCTTATGACGGCGACGCCGTCTTCCTAATGGCTTCGGGCGAAAAGGATTGCTCTTTTGCTTCCCTCACCGCAATAATACCGGAACTTACCGCAAAAGCCGTCAAAGCTTCCGTTCGAGGCTCCGAACCCATCAAAAAAAGAGTGAGTCCGACAGTCCTCGGAATCCTCAAAAAACTACTTAAATAATCATACTCCCACTCGGTAAATCTTACCGAAACGAATTCTTTGTCACACGCAAAAGAGCTGCCAAACACATAGTTCGACAGCTCTTTCGCTTTTTTGGGTATTCGTTATTATTTATTCAACGGCTCGTTGACGATATCCATGGAACCATCCGTTCCGACGGTGATAATCGTGCCGCCGCGTTGCTCGTCCTTTTCGTCAATACCGATATATGCAAGATAATCGATACTCATGCCATAAGACAAGCGAATGCCTTTATACTCTACGCTGTAATAGTTCAGATGGTCGTGTCCGACAAAGAAACCTTGGGTACTGCCGAGTGCCAAAGCCGTCTCGAACATATCGTCGTCGTTGACGGAGCAGCATACCTTCTCGTCTTCCTCTTGGGCTTTGCCGTGGAAATATTTGACGTTCGCGGTATCTTGGTAATTATTGGCTTTGTACTCTTCCCATGCGTATTTGTACTCGCGCATAGGGATGTGCATGAATACCAATGATTTGACAAGTTCGCCGCCGTTGAGCTCGTTCATGCGCGCAACTTCTTTCGCGTACCAATCGATTTGGTTTTGATGCAAGCCGTCGTATTGGCTGACGAATCCTTCCGTATAGGAGTGGGTATCCATTATGTACAGGCTTTGGACTATTTTGCCGGCGGTGTTCTTGACGTTGATAACGTAGTTGGCGTCATCGGTGGACTTGTCGGAATTGTCTAATAAGCAATGCGGTTGTTGAGAATAGAAATCATAAATTTGATCTCTGTTATAGTAGCTGTACGCTTCGGTATCATGGTTGCCGAGCGTTATGGCGTAGTAAACGCCGAGATTTTCCATGAGCTGAGCAAACATCTCGGCTCCGCGCTTATTGTTGAGCGTGCCGGATTGGAAAGGTACGGGATAAGCGATGTCGCCTGTAGCTATAACCAAGTCGGGTTGCACCCTCTTGACAAGAGTTTCTACCGCGCTGACAGCTTTTTGGTCCTTCTCTATACTCAAAGCGCCGCCGCCGATGTGTACGTCGGTGATTTGGAGTATGCGGAACTCTTTATCCGTTCTGAACGTCCATACGCCGTCTTCCTTGGTAGGGACCAAACCGCAATTTGCGGTGGTTACGCTCTCTACTTTCTTTGTGTTCTTCTTGAATCCGAGCAATCCTACGCCGCCCAGTACGCCGACCAATACGACGGCGACCAATACGATTACGAGGATTACTATAGCGGCAGTTTTGCCTTTACTCTTTCTTGCGAGTGCCATTTCTATCTCCGTTTATATTATTACTAAACTAATCAGCCTATATATAATATGCCTATATTCCGTTTTTGTCAAGGTGCAAATAACCGTTTTCTTTTGTTTTACTTAAATTTACTTCGAGGTAACATCGCCGTCGTTCGACGCGTTGCCGTCCGCGTTAGTCGCGTCCGCGACGTGGTCGGAACTTGCGTCCTGCGTGCTTACGGAAGACTCCGTCAAAGCCGTGCTTCTCGTCGGTTCTCCGTCTGTCGCAACGGCTTTTTTACGTCCGAGTCCTTTGAGCTTGTCGAAAAGTTCCGTGATGGGTAGTTTGCCGCCCTCTTCGATCTCGCCTGCCGTTTTGAGGCTCATCTTGGTAAGTACCGGTCCTATCAACTCATAGACGAGCGTCGCGCACAGAACAACCGTAACGATTCTACCCGAAATACTCTGGAGTTCGGGCTCCGCCGCCACCATCTGCGACATACCTATGGCTACGCCGGCTTGCGGTAACAACGTTATGCCGAGGTGATTCCTGACGTGCTTATCGGACTTGGTAACCACAGCTCCCAAGTATGCGCCGAAGTACTTGCCGAGTGCGCGCGCCAAAATGTACACAACGCCTATCACTCCGATGTACGGCACGACTTTGAGGTCTAAGTTCGCTCCCGACAAAATAAAGAACAGCATAAATACCGGCGGAGTCCAACGATCGGAACCGTCGAGTATGACCTCGGAATCCTTGCGCAAGTTGCAAAATACCGCGCCCACCATCATACAGGTCAGCAGTGAAGACAGGCTGACGCCCTTTACGCTCAATTCGCATAGCCCGACCGCCACAAGGACGAAAGTTATAATACAGCAAAGTCTGTTTGCCCTCGACTTGAATACCGAACACAGGAGTGCCAAAACCGCGCCGAGCGCACCGCCTATGAGCAAACTGAAGAATATCTCGGCAAGCGGCAAGACGATTATATTGACCGCCGTTACCGCTCCGCCGCCCATGAGGGCTTTGGATATACCGAAGCATATCGAAAACACCATAAGACCTATGGCGTCGTCAAACGCGACTACCGGTAGAAGCGTATCCGTTACAGGACCGTGCGCCTTGTACTGCCTGACAACCATCAACGTCGCCGCCGGCGCCGTAGCCGTGGATATGGCGGAAAGCAACAGTATCATGGGTATCGTGACAAGATCCGGCTTGATGGCGCGCACGACAAAAAGTGACGCCATTACGAGAATTACCGCGCCGAACGCTTGCAAGAACGTAATGCTCAATATCTTCATGCCGAGTTTCTTGATTGTGCTTATCTTGAACTCTCCGCCTATCGAGAAAGCTATGAAGCCGAGTGCGATTGTCGTAACGAATCCGATGTCGGATACCGTTTCCGTAGTCAAAAATTTAAGACAATACGGTCCGACAATGATACCGGCAATCAAATATCCGGTGACGTTGGGCATATTGAATAACTTCATTATCCTGTTTAGGACAAGACCGAAAACCATCGCGAGCGCGACGCCTAAAATTGCATTCATATATATTTATCCTTACTACTAAATTACTTGCGCGTTTCTAATTAATCTTTATCCGAATTGAGCCTCTCGAAGTCGTCTATCGGCAGTCCGAACATTATGCCCTTGCCCGCAAACGACGGCACTTTGCTCTTAATGGCTTTTTTGGCGGACTCGTACTTGTCGTCATCCACCACAACCATCATCGTGTGCCCGGATGAAAGATTGCGTCTGCCTAGTTTTGACAAAAATCCGAACGACGGCACTTCCTCTACGGATTCGTGATGTAACGCGTTATGCACGCTCGTGCTGGCTAATACTATGCCGTTAAGCCCCTCTTGATTGAGAGCTTGTACCACGGAATCAAAATCTTCCGCCTTCTTTACATTGATGACCAAAAGACGCATCGTAAGTACCTCCTACTTTTTCGATACACGCATTATAGTACGACTTTTGCGTTTAGTCAACCCTTTTTTTGCGCCAAAAAAATCCATTTGCGCTATTGTTGCCAACTCCGCGCTCGCGTGATATAATCTACTTAGGTGAACTATGGAAAACAAACTCATAACAATCGTGGAAAAATTTATATCGACGCTCTCTATGCGCTTG
This sequence comes from Ruminococcus bicirculans (ex Wegman et al. 2014), assembly GCA_963642145.1. GTDB lineage: Bacteria > Bacillota > Clostridia > Christensenellales > DTU072 > Stercoripulliclostridium_A. The sequence continues at coordinate 14,886 of CAVIFU010000024.1, read as the reverse complement.
CCGGACGACGTCTATAGTAAACTCCGAGAGGCTCGTAAACAAGAGACTCTTCCTAAGGTAATCGCAATATACGACAGCATGTTTGGCGACTTGGAGCTCGCCTCTACTTTGCACCGCCCCGTTTGCCAAGATACGGGAGCCGTGCAATTTTTTATTAAAGTCGGTACTCGGTTTCCCTTACTCGACGTTTTGGAGCCCTGTTTGCGTGAATCTGTAATCAGAGCCACCCGGAACACTCCTCTGCGCCCGAACGCCGTGGAGCCCTTTGCCGAGGTCAATACCGGGAACAACGTAGGCACGGGACTTCCGTATTTCGAATACGAACTCGTGCCGGAATCGGACTCGTTGGAGTTAAACGTTTATATGGCGGGCGGAGGTTGCTCTCTCCCCGGCAAAGCCGAAGTTCTACCGCCTGCATACGGATACAAAGGAGTAGCCGACTTTGTTCTCAAAGCCGTTACGGAAAAGGGTATAAACGCCTGTCCGCCGGTAATTGTCGGCGTAGGCATAGGCACATGCATGGCTACAAGCGCGCACCTTGCCAAACGCGCGTCTTTGCGCGGACTGTATTCGCACAATCCGAGTCCCGTTATCGCCGAGTTCGAGGACGCCCTCGAAACCGCAATAAACAAGACGAACGTCGGCGCGCAAGGCTTGGGCGGCAACGTCACCGCGCTCAAAGTCAACGTTGAGGCAATGGCGCATCACCCTTCCGCCCTCGGTGTGGCGGTGTCGTTCGGGTGCTGGGCACATAGGCGCGGCACGCTCGTTATAGACAAAGACCTCAACTTCCGCTCCCCCACTCACGGAGATTTTGCCCTATGAAAAAAATTATCACGACACCCCTATCTTACGACGACATCAAAGATTTGCGTATAGGCGACGTCGTTTACCTGACGGGAACGGTATCTACCTGTCGCGACGCGGGACACGAACGTTACCTTGACGGCGCGCCGCTGCAAACCGATCTCAAAGACGGCGCGATATTCCACGCCGGTCCCATCGTCAAAGCGACCGCGAACGGATACGAAATCGTAGCGATAGGTCCTACCACAAGCATGCGCATGGAAAAGATGGAAGCCGAATTCATAAAAAGATCCGGAGTCCGCATAATCATCGGCAAAGGCGGAATGGGTGCCGATACTGCCGAAGCTTGCGTCAAGTATGGTTGCATACACTGCGTATTCCCCGGCGGATGCGCAATAGTCGCCGCCGACGCCGTCAAAAAAGTCACGGCGGTTGAGTGGGAGGATCTCGGTATGCCTGAGGCGTTTTGGGTAACGGAATGCGAGCGTTTGGGACCTCTTATCGTATCGATAGACGTATGCGGCAACAACTTGTTCGAGGCTCACAAAAAAGAAATTTCCGATAGCCTTCCAAAAATCAAACTCGACTTGCACCAAAAAATAGACGACATCCTCAAAGAGCTTCACCCGCGGTAATATCGCGCCGTAGGCTCGTAAAAATAGTTTTATACCTACAAATACAAACAAAAAAGCTGCCGGAATTCCGACAGCTTCTTTTATTGAAGTTTTGCTTATTTGCCGTACTTATCGTCATGGAATCCGGCAAGAACATGCAGGCAATCGCCGAGGAGCTCTTGCTCTTCTTGCTCGGGATACAGACCGCTTTCTTTGACGGAATCGAGGTATACGGCAAGCTCGACGACATCCTCTTCCGTCGCGTTGGGATCAACCAAAAGTCTGGAAACGATGCTTATGAGACCGATGAAGCGGGATTGCCTTGCTTCTTCCGTAATGGGCTCTTCTTCGGGAGCGGCGGGCGCTACGGGAGTTTGCGGTGCCACTTCGGCGGCAACCTCTTCTTCCACGGTAGGTTCGGCGGCAGTCTCTTCCGCGGGAGCGGGGGCGACCTCTTCCACGGCTTGCTCTTCCGGAATTGTGGGAGGAGTTACGATTTCCAAAATCTCGCTGTCGCCAAGCTTATTGGCAAGAATTTCATCGATGGCGGAATTGATTTCGTCTATATTTTCGGCGATGAATTCGTCTTGCGGTTCACGGAAAATTATGACCTTGGAATCCAATGCGTCTTGGAATTTGCGGAAAGATTGTACCGTCTTCTTGTACTGATTGCTGCCTGCCAAATGCAAGAAAGCGTTGAAAATGATGTAGACGATAATCGGCACAACCACCATGCCTATGACGGGAAGGGCGAATTTGAGACCGTCTGCAACGCTCTTGGCTTGGCTCCAATCTGCTTTTTGCAAAATGTCGAGGTGAAGAATTGCGGTAAGCCCTGCCACGATGAGTATGACTATCCAAGACACGATACCGAAGAACGCATTGCCTTTTTTGAAATTGCAACTCTTCTTGTCGCCTATAACGTCCTTCTCAACGATGTAATCGGACGGATAGCCTACCTGTTGGTCAAGGAAGTTACCCCAGCCTTTGGCTACGGCGCGAGGCATACGCGCGTCTTGGATACGTGCGTTGAGCCCGTCAACGTTGGTTTCGTCGATATCCTCGCCGGCGTTTACGTACGCGGTGGTCTCGTCGAGGTGCTTACGGAACTTGTTTACCTTGCTCCCGCCCTTGATGCCGAGCGCGATGAAAAACGCGATAAGCACGAGTATAGCTCCGCCTGCCATAAGATATACGGCGGGACTAAGTTCCCCGAGTTTGAGGAAGTCGATGTCTTTTAGCAAAAACGACTTGATTTTTTCTAAAATTTCCATAATCCGCTCCTGACTGGATTTTGTGTTGCTTCTATTATAAAGGCTGTCGACGATTTTTGCAACCCCTTTTTAATATTTAATTATATTATATCTAAGAAAGCACGTATTATTTACTTTTATTCTACCGAAGGGCAGATTAAAATTCGACGTACAACCCCTTGTTGATGACAAAAAGAGCCTTGACGTCCGGTTGTTTGCCGGTAAGAGCCGCGTAAGCGCGCGCATACAGGTCTATCTGCTTGGCGTATCGCTCGCGAAGGGTGGGTTCGGTGGCATTTGAAACTTTGTAATCGACGATTATCGTCTTGTCGCCCTCTATCACGAGATCCATAACCCCTTGTACGAGAGTCTTGTCGGACGACGTTTTGCCCTCTATCACTTCGCATGCAGGCGCGTAGTACAGGAACTCCTGCTCTCTACGGCAACGCTTTGCCTTGCGCGCAAAATCGAACACGGGCGCACGCAACGCGCGCCAAACGGTTTCCGCGCTCACTTTGTTCGGCGGTATCTTGCCGGCATGCTCCAATTCGCAGATAAACGCAGCCGTCTCCTCGACAGACTCGATATTGAAGTCGATAAGTTCCATAACTTTGTGATATGCGATACCTATATCCGTATCTTGGGTACCCAAACTCGAAACATACTCTGTTTGTTCGCGTTCTTCGTCGGCGTTTAGCGCGGTAACGGTGTATTTTGTGCCGAGTTCGGTCGCCTCTTTGTACGCGTAATCCAAAAACGATATTCCGCCGGGGGCAGCTTCCGTTACCTCCACGCGCGCAGTCTCACGTTCGGATGGCTTATCGGGAGCCGGATTGAATATCATGCTGTTTTTGACTATCGGACTGCTCTTTGTCGCAAAGCGTATCCAATCCATAAACGACTGCGCGTCCGCAGGATCGGCAATATCTTTCATTCCGCGTTCGCTGTCGGTGCCGCTTATGTAGAGATAGTTCTTCGCCCTCGTCATTGCCACATACATTATGCGCGTTTCTTCTAACTTTGATTTGAGGTCGGCGCGCTTATCGAACACGATACGCGTCAAACTCTTGCCGGAAGAATTATCGGACGGGTCGAAATATTCTACCGCAATGCCGAGTTCGGGATCCGTACCGACCTTGCTTTTGACGTCGGCTCCGCGCATTTTGCGCGAACATCCTGCCATAAACACGACCGGGAATTCCAAGCCCTTGCTTTTGTGTATGGTAAGCACGGTTATTCTGTCGCGCGCCGCCGAAACTTTGGGTATGGCTATATCGGGATCCGAATCCTTATACGCAAGGTAGTCCGCAAGGTTTTGGGCGTAGGTTTTGCCGGAGATGAACTTGACGTAGGAATTGAACGTTTCTATCCTGTCGTACTCGCCGCCGGCAAACAAATAGGAAATAAATCCGGTATCGCCGGCGATCATACTCAGCAACGTGGAAACATCGTATAGCGGCGCTTTGTCGGAGTACTCCGCGACAAGCGCGTAGAACTTATCGATTTTGGGTTTGAGTCTACCGTCGTAAGCGCGAACGGCTTTGTAGAAAAAGTCCTCTTTGGGTACCGCGTATCGTATTTCCGCAAGCTCGGACTCGTCGAATCCGCCAAAATAAGAGAGCATGGCGGTAACTAGCGGATAGTCTTGCTCGGAGTTGTCCATGACTCTAAGCAGCGCGTCCAAAGCGTCTATATCGCGCATCTCGCCGGCGCTGTTCATGTCGCTACCGTCGTAGGGAATACCGTATTCGTCAAACGCGCGCAAGTATTCCTCCGCGCCTATGCGGTCGCGCACCAGCACGGCTATATCGGAGTAGGTTATGTCGGAAACGGCTCCGCGTTTCTTGTCGTAATACGTGCGTCCGCTCACAAGCCTTTTGATTTCGGACGCGATGTAAGCGCATTCCGGATTGACTCGGCGTTCTTTGGTTTTGCCGTTCTTGACGGAATAGACGGGAGGAAAATCGACGTCCGAGTTCTTATTCCCATCGGTAAAGACGGCGACTTCCACCGCCGGCGCGTTGTCCGTGACGGGGAAGGATATCCCGGCTTTGCCGAATCGCGAAGCGTGCGCATAGTCGATGCCGCCGAAATCGTAGGTCATCACGGCGGAGAACACTTCGTCTATAAAACTCAGCACGCGCTGTTCGCTACGGAAATTGGTGTTGAGCGGTATATTTTTACCTTTGACCTCGTTTTTGTAGCTTTTGTAACGTTCGAGGAATATATCCGCTTCCGCGGCGCGGAATCCGTAAATGGCTTGTTTGACGTCGCCTACCATGAAGAGGTTTCCGCGCTCTATGCGTGAAATTATAGCCTCCTGCAACCTGTTGGTATCCTGATACTCGTCCAAAAAGATAAAATCGGTGTTCTCTCTGAGTTCCTTGGCGCGCTCCTCTATCTTGACAATGGCAAGAGCGTTGCGTTCGAGATCGGCAAAGTCGGCTTTTGAATCGGCTTGCTTAGCCTCGGCGTAACGCGCCGAGCACTTGCGCACAAAATCCATGACGTCGATGGCGGTTCTACGCGCTTCGGCGTCGCGCGCAAGAGTCACGCGAAAGTCTTCGCCGGCTACCTCGCGCATTTCCTTCAACAGTGCACGGAACGAGCTCAAAAAAACGCCGAAATCCGCGTATGCGATTTGCGCTTCTTCCGCGTCCTTCTTGGAAGAGGGCTTACGCGCGATAAACGTCTCCGAAACGCGCTCGAACAGCGCAACGTCGTCGGCATGCGCCAACGTGCTTATGTAGTCTTCCGCTTTATACGCTTCCTGCAAAAGTTTGGGGATGTTCTCCCGCGTGGCGCGCTCTATAAACTTGTCCGCGACTACGCCGTATGCGGCAACCCTTTTTCTATAATAATTTGCCAGCCATTTGAGCGACTCGGTGTGTTCTACCGGGCGCTTGGCTTCCGACTCCGCGTTATCGAGAAAAGCTATCGGGTCTTCCTGAGTATCGATAAAGCGCATTATCTTGTCCGTGACGTCGTACAACGCTTGCAATCCGCGCTTGCGCGTATAACGCTCTTCCAACTCTTTGAACCGCTCGTCTTCCGTCGCGATCAGCTCTTCTCCTACGGATTTGATTGACTCCAACCTGAGCGCGTCGGCTTCGGTCGCTTCCAGCACGGCAAAGTCCGGACTGCCGCCGATGTCCTCGAACCAACGTCTGTAAATTTCACAGCATATGGAGTCGATTGTGCCTATGTACGCTAACGGTAAGTCTCTGAGTTGCTGTTTGTAGTGATCGGCGCGTTCGCCTCCCGCGCGCACGGCGGCAGACAGCCTGGCGGTGAGTTTTTCCCTCATATCCGCCGCGGAAGCTTTGGTAAAAGTGATGATAATGAGTTTTGTAATCGAGCCCGTTTCCAGATAGCGGAATATCTTTTCCACCATGACGGTGGTTTTGCCGCTCCCGGCAGAAGCCGACACCAACATGTTTTTGCCTATGAATTCAAGAGCCTTGTCCTGACCGCCCTTACTCCAATCGAGTTCAGCCATCTCTTTCCTCCTCCGTATTGCCGAACGGACGCGCGGCGGCACTCTTGACGCGGATATTCTCTATTTCTGCTCCGCCGCAAATGCCGAGATATTCGCAATATCTGCATGCGTCGTCAAGCGGAGAACGCGCAATGTTCCCCTCTGCAATTTCATTGAGCGCGACGGAAGCCACTCGTTCGGAATAATCGAGAGCCTTACTCATCGCGCTTGCGTCGAGCGCGTTCAGATCGGATGTCGGTTTGAGTTCGCCCGTCGTCTTGTCGTACTTCAGTTTGAGTGGCAAAATCTCCGATTCGGAGGAACTGCCGACGATTACTCTACCCACAAGCCCTTTCTCGAACGCGTCCAAAACGTCAATATCGTACACAAACTGCCCGATGAATCTAAGCGACTTATCCGTATTGTATCCGCTACGTATCGGTATGTAAAGCGCGCCTACCGGGGTCAATTTATAATAATCCGATACGGCGTTCAAATATATGTAAAGTTGTAGCTTTTTGCCGTAGTAGAGCTCGGAAATATGCCCGTCCTCGACACCCGTCTTGTAGTCCACGACGACGACGTAATTGCCGGACTTGTCCACGCGGTCGATTTTTCCGCGCAAAGCGACTTTGCCGAAATCGGTATCAATGATAAGCGGCGGAATATCGCTTCCCTTGCCGAATTCAAGCTCTACGCCTATAACGTCAAAACTACCCTTCAACAAGTTGTCGGTAAGTTTACGCGTTGCGTAGAGGCATTCTTCTTTGAGTTTGGCGATAATGTGCGCGGAAGCGGCTTCGCGTTGCAACCTCTTGACTTCGACATTGTGCGCGAACACCTCGTTGACGACGTTTTGTCTTATCTCGTCAAGCTCATTTAGCGTTTTCGCGCGCAACGTGCCCATAGTCGCGCCGAAATACTTTTCCAAACACTCGTGAACGATATCGCCTACGCTCCGAGGCTGAACGGAACCGTCATCGCGCGTTTTGAGTCTGAGACAATACTGTAAATAGTGCGCGTACGGACAACGGAAATAACTTTCAAGCTCGGACACTTTGGTGACGTAACCGTCTCCGCGACGCAACACTTCCGCCATCGGCACACGCGTTACGGGCTCTTTGTCCAAGTAATCGTCGGCTACGGAACGCTCCTCCTCCCTAAGCGACGCGCGCAACTTCTTTATCCAAGGATTATTCCTGTCTCCTCTGTACGCGAGGTATGCAAAAAAGGCGTTCTCCGGCGTAACAACGGCGTCCTCTAAGGATTCATCGGAATCGACGGAGGAAAGGTAAAACCTCTCTTCCAAAGAGATAACCTCTTTGTTAAGCAGTCTCGCAATTTCGTTTACAGCCTGTGAAGGTTTATTTTCGGCACCCGAAGGTTCGGTTTCGGGATACCCGATGTATAATTTATCCGTTTTCGTGACGAGGTCTATGACGCTGAAACACTCTTCCCTGATTCTATCCTTGGGCGTGGGATACAGGCGCATGCCGGCCTCTTCGAGTCTGTCCGAGTCCACCGCCGAAACAATCGCCTTGTAAGATTGCGCCGTCGGCAATCTGTCAATGGTGGCGTTAAGTATAAAAATTGCCTTTTGTCTGACGATGAAACCCTCTCTCGGAGTGCCGACGTATACGGAGTCCGCAAACCGCGGTATGAGCGCGATTTGCTCGGCAGTGGCGGAAGCCTCCAAGGTACGCGCAAAATCCGAGTCCGTTTCCGGCTCGTCGCCTATGAGCGCGATGTACTCTTCCAAAACTTCGATTAAGCGTTCGCGTCCCTTTAAGTTGCTTTTGGCTACGTTCTCTTCGACGCCGACAAGGGCTTCGTCCAAAAGTGACCGCACTTCGTCCGAAGCGAGTAAGCGTTCGGCATGCCTTGCGTAATCGCCCACGGTGCGCGCCGTGCGGAATCCGCCGGTTATCGCTTGTAACTTTTGTCTGACGGGTTCGTATTCCGCCATGGCGTCGGTAAACGGCTCGTTGAAGGCGTTGAAATTGATGTTTTCTTTCAGAACGGTGTTCTCGAACTCCTCCGTAGTCGTCTTATCGCATCCGAACAGCGGATTTTTGACAAGGAACAGCACCTTGTCGCGCCTATATCCGAATCGAACGGCGTTCACTGCCGACAATACGAATTTGAGCGGCAACGTACCGGACAACGGGTAGCGTTTATCGGCAAAATACGGTATGCGGTAACGCTCGAATATCTCGGCGCGTTCGCGCGAATGCTCGGGGTTGCAATCGACTACCGCTATATCTTTGTATCTGAGACCCTCTCGCCTGACAAGTCTGGATATTTCGTGGGCAACGGCGTTGTACTCGGCGTAAATGTTGCGTTCGGCAAACACCGTAACCCGATTTTCATCATCCTCGACGCTTCCGCCGGACATAGAGAACATATTGCGGTGCAGTACCGAAAACGGCGCTTTGACGACCTCGGTGCGCACCTCCGATAATTGATACGGTATCTCGGCGCGATCGAAAGCGTAGAGCAAGCGCGACGTTACATCCGTGGGATAGAACTCCGCATTTGCGCCGTCCGCGCCGTCGATAAGCCCTATCGTCACCTCCGCGACGGAGGACAATGCTTTGATGATGTCTATTTGCTTAGCGGATAGAGAATCGAATCCGAAAATGAAATACCGCGCCTTTCTGAGGCTTTCGGATTCCGGAATAAGCTTGGCGAACGCTTCCAACCTCGTAGTGCTGTCCGAGTATTGCTCGATTGCTTTGAGGTACTCTTTGTAGAGCAAAAGTATATCTCGGCTTTTGGTAAGCGTACCGCCGCTGAGCGCAGTCAAGGCTTCCTCCATGCGTTCTACCGTGATGCCGTTATTGCGTATGGAAGCTATTACGGCGTAAACTTCTCCGGCAAAGCCCGGCGCCTCGGCGACTTTGCCGTAATGGACAAGCTCCGAAACGTGAGCGGATATAACTTTTTTGAGGATGAGTACCGCGCCCTCTTTGCTGAGCACCTTGCCGACGTTGTTGCCGAGTTCTTTGTAGGCAAGACGGGCAAACGATACCACTTGCATCGTCATCGAGCCTTGCAAACCGAGTCTTTCCGGCACATATCGTTCCGCGGTGAGCGTATACGCGTCTGGCACGATGACTACATCCCTCTCCGTATCGCGTGACGGGACGGCAATCCTGTCTATGACCGCGTCCATAGCGGTATTTGAAGTATTGGACGATATTATCCTGAGCATAAGTACCCGTCTTTGGTATATTTATACGGTAACTAACCTATATACGCTATTCTATCATAAATCCTACCGATATGCAAGCTTATGTTCCGAGGGGTGTCGCGCTATGCGTACCGCTAAAACAACCTGACGGTTACTACCGAAGCGTCATCTTTGACTTTGCCGTTATCCGCGCATAATCTGACGACGTTGTCCATGACGGCGGAAGAAACGTCGTCCGGGTTGCGCGTGCGGATGGCGGAAAGAAGATCTACCATGGCGGCAGTGCCTATCACGTCGGCTACGCCGTCGGAGACAAGCACCAAAAAAGAATTCGTCGTCAGCCTGAACGTGGAAGTAAACGGCACAGCGTCATCTACGATGCCGAGCGGCAGACTGCCGCATTCGATAACCTCGACAGCGCCGTCGGTTAGGATATAACTTTCTCTGGCTCCTTGTTTGATGACGTCTACGTCTCCGGTGAAAGTGTCTATGACGGCAATGTCCACGGCGTTGAATTCTTCTTTACCGCCGAGTTTAAGTAACCGCGCAACGCTTTTGAGCACTGTTTTGTGGTCAAGCCCGGCTCTATAAAAGCTCGATATCAGACTCACCGCGCGCGAGCTGTTGCGTCCCGCTTCTCTGCCGTGCCCCATGCCGTCCGAAAGAATAACCATGACTTTGTCCGAACCGAGTTTGACAACGCTTTCCTTGTCTCCGCAACCGTCGCTTTCCGCCGCTACAACGCGCTCGCCGTACGCGACTCTGTACTTGGGCGTCGGCTCCAAAAACACGTCCGCCTTGCCGTTGACGGTGGGAGTAACGGACGATATGCGCATGGGTTTACCCATCACTTCGGATACGATTTCTTTAATTTTCGGCTTGGCGGAGTCCTCCTCTCCGACGGTGAAGCATACCTTTTCACCGCTGACGCATACGTCGCTCAAAGCTACGCTGCGCGCGTTCAGCGCGTCATACAACTTGTGTTCGGTACTTTTGTCATACAACAGCGGCGTGGCGATCTCCTCGGATATCCCTTCGAGGACTTCCGCAAGCCCCTCGACCTGCTCTTTGAGTAGCGTCTTTTCGTCGTCATACGCGCATAGAGTCTCCGCGCGACTGCGAATATCGGTTATTGCCGCGTTGATGGCAGAGATTACGCCGTTAAGACGTCGGCAACGGGATGACAAAAACGGCGAAGCGTCCAAAATACTTGCTCTGCCGGAAGTCACCGCGGACTCGGCAAGCTCGACGATGACAATCTCGGTAGAACTTCCGCCCAACGCGTTGCGGCACTCCTCGGCTTGCGGACAGCAAGCGCAACACTTCTCCGCCACGGTCTTGGCTATCGCGCGCGGCTCTATGACGGGAGAGTGCGATCGGCAAGACATTTCCGAGCTCATCTCTTTGAGCGCCGCGCCCAAGCACTCGACTTTAAGCGCGACTCCCGCGCGATCTTTGTTTATTACCGAGCGCGTCAATCCGTCCCCTCCGCTATGCGCAAGCGCGGAAATTTTGCGTTTGACTGCGGACGGCACGACTATCGATATTATTATGCCGACGGCGGGAGGGATAAGAGAATAGTAGCTTGCTCCGATTACGCCGAACACCACGCCCGCGACGTTAAACAAAAAGGCGATCACACCGCCGAAATACCCGTAATTCGGGTTAAAGCAGGTTATACATCCGCCGTACAGCGCGGAAAGAGCGAACATCGTCACATCTCCGCGCAAAGCGCCGCCGAGCCCCATGGCAAGAGCGACGGCGAGCCCCGCTCTCCGCGAAGCGAACGCCGAAAGCGACGTAAAAAGCGTCAGCACGGCGTAATACACTTTGACGTCCTCGATTGCCACATCGCTAAGCCCCGCGCCCAACGTCACGAGCACCGCGACAACGGACAAAAACTCTTTTGGTGTAATTTTGAATGCGAACTTCTTGACGGTGACAAGATAAATTACGGCAACGAAAACAAACGTCAACGGCACTGTCAGTAGCGTGCTTACGCAAAACATCACGACGTTTTTTATAGTCAACGTCGTGAACGCGATACGCGGAATGGCGGAAACGACCGCATACGCCGCAACGGCGGAAACAATCGGTTTTTTTCGTAGTTTATAATGGAAAAACAGCGCGACCGCGGCAACCACGGGCGGAATTACCGCGATAACGGCGGATTGCCAAGCGAACTCGCAAATAACCGCCGCAGCCACATACAGCGGCGATATAACCAAGACGTTGGCGCGATTATACACCAACCCGAAAAAGAAGGCTACCGCAAACGCCCTAATTCCCGTGCGCCAACCGACGTAATGCAGGAATGTAAACAGAACAAAGTATATGCAATACTTAATGACTTCGACCTTCTTCATTACTCCATATTAAATCGCGCGCACGCAATATAAACGTCGAAAACAGAAGAATTATGGGATTTTTTGATACTTTCCCGTTATACGACTAAAAGTATATGTTATAGCGTAGCAAAGCGCCGTTGCCTATCGATTTCGAAGTTAAAAAGTGCGTAGCGGAGGATGGTGCGGACAAAAAAGAGATAGGCGTTCGCCCTATACAAAAAGCCTCGATAACTGACAATCGAGGCTTGTAGTTTTTGATAATCGAGAATATGCGCATTCTGCTTAATCTTTTTGGCAATTCGTTTTTGAGTTTCTCTTTTGACTTTTTGGACGATTTTGCCGTTTGCCGTGACAAAGAATCTCCATCCCAAGAAGTTCAAACCGTTTTTGAGCGGAATGATACAGGACTTCGGGTTGAGTGTAATACGCTCGCGGAGCACTCTGTCGGCTATCGTGCAAAGCAAAGAGACGGCTTTCTCTTTAGATTTTACGATAATAATCATATCGTCCATGTATCTCAGGTAGCGTTTGACTTTGAGGACTTCCTTAATGTATCTATCCACATCGTTTAGATATAGATTGGCAAAAATCTGACTTGTCTGATTGCCTTTCGGGAGCCCTTTGCCGGGAGCCTCCTCAAAGCTATCGATAATCGAGTAGAGCGCGCCAAGCATATCTTTGGGGATATGGAGTTTTTTTAGTTTGGTTTTGAGTAAGTCGTGGTCGATGGTGTCGAAGTATTTGCGGATATCGAGTTTGATAAAATATCCGTTCGTACCGTAAACGGAATAGTGTTCTCTAAGGTAACGTCTGAGCGTTTGGACGGCAAACGAAGTGCCTTTACCGCGCCTACACGCGCAAGCGGTAGGGATGAGGTGACGTTCCATAAGCGGAGCAAGGTAACCGTCGCAAAGCGCGTGCTGCCATACCCTATCCGTATAACCGATTGCCTCGATGACGCGTTCTTTGGGATCGTAAATTTTGAAGCTATGGTAACCTCCGCACTCATACTTACCGTACCGCAAATCGTAGTGCAACCGCCATAGCGATTCGGATAAGTTCATCTCGAACGTTACGACCTCTTTTTTGTGTCTTTTGCCGAGACGAGCGCGGCGATGCGCTTTGTACAAACTTTCAAATGATATTACTTTATCGAATACTTGGCTCATAATATTTCATAATGTCTACAAAAAGAACCGCGGGGCGTAAAGCAAAAGGAGTAAAAATACTATCGTTGCAAATATCGTCACTCCTACCCGCGGTTAGTTTTTCTCCTTGCGAGCAAGGAGAAAGGGTTAAGGTTCCTTTGTCTCAAGATCCTCGACCGTGGCACCTGCCAAAGTCCGCCGTCTTTTTCCGTAAAAACGTAAGGGACAAATCCGGGAGAACGCCGTTATTAGTGTTGTTAACGTTGTTGTTGTTGACGTCGCCGTCGTTATTGACGTTGCGCGCGTTATTGCTATTATTGTTGTTGGGCGACCGGAGCCACCGGTAGCACGAACGGCGGAAGCACGGAGGCGTTCTTTATGCAACCCACCCTATATCACGACTCACGTCGTTGATACCTATGATGTTGTTCTTCGGCTATCGCTTGCTATCCACTTATTGAGATACAGCAGGCATTCCGCTTGTTGCTTGGATATTTGCTCATATTGCTTGAACAGAATACACTTGGACTCGTAGCAGAGTCCCGCGAAATAATCGAGCATGGACAGCAGCGTTTTAGCTTCTTCCTGTAAATTTTTTCTTTCCGCGCCCAAGGCGGAAGAATTGGCAAGATATAGTTTTTCAAGTACGTCGAGTATATAGTTTTGTAGCCTGACTACCAACGTAAACCTGAACTTTACCGGCGACTTTTCCGTCACGGTTATGATGTACTTAGCCAAATCTTTCGCCTTGGTCATGACGTATAGATCGTTCTTCTTTTGTGCGCTCATATTTTCGACCGCCTGAGGCGGTAAGTCGCCTGCGCGGAAGGGGTAAATACCCTCCTTCCGCTTGGCGTGATTCGCCTTGCGGCGAGATTATCGGTGATTATTGGTTGTCTACGACAACCTAATCACCAAAGCCGGGAGAACGCCGTAATTAGTGCAGTAAACGCTGCTGTTGCGGACGTCGCCGGCGTAATAGACGTAGCGCGCGTCATCGCTATAATTGTAGTGGGGCGACCGGAGCCACCGGTAGCAGGTTCCGCCATAACTGCTGTTTGCGTATATCCCCTGTGACTTGGCGTAATCGGTGCTCTTCTTCTGCCTTAACGTACTGCTTGTTAGATACGTTGTCTCCTCTTTGTATGATAGTAAAAATATCTTGTCGTTTGTGTTTTCACATGCGTATGAGTTACTACTATACCCCGTGCTTGCTACGCTGTTATCTACATTCGTAGTTTCTATCAGCTCCTTCTGTAAGCTCGTAAATGCCGTATCGTAGAACGTATTATTTAGCCATGCTCGTATTTCGCTCTCCGCATAGTTGTTGGCATATACACTCTTGCCGTTCCTCGTTTGCGTTCCGCTGTAGTCACTGTGGTAGTATTGTTGACTGTCAAGAGCAAGGTCTGCAAGTATCATCGCTTTGCCGTCGGACTCCGTTAGTATGCTCCACTTGATGGGCTCGTACTTGAACCAATATATCGTTGATGTGTAGTAACCGTTATCGTCTTGGTAAGAATAGCTTGCGGAACTGTCGTAAGTGCACCAATACGGTCTATATGACGTGAAATATACGCCACGATACTTTTCTCCGTTGTATTCCTTATCTATGTACCACATGTAGTTGCTTACGCTACCGCTTATATAATAACCGTAGGATGTCCAAGAGCCGCTATCGTCGGCGGTAGGCAAGGTGCCTGCCGAAGAGCTTAACGCGGAAGTCATAGCGCTGTCCGTTACCTTTGTTTGAGGGTATGTACCAAAGTAGATGGCGCTACCATGACGGCAATAGTTCCCGTTTTTTGTTCCGTGCGCAGTCGCTCCGCATACCGTGCATACACAGTTCGCATTAAGGGTGTGCGCAGTCGCTCCGCATACCGTGCATACACAGTTCGCATTAGGGGTGTGCGCAGTCGCTCCGCATACCGTGCATACACAGTTCGCATTAGGGGTGTGCGCAGTCGCTCCGCATACCGTGCATACACAGTTCGCATTAAGGGTGTGCGCAGTCGCTCCGCATACCGTGCATACACAGTTCGCAT
>CAVIFU010000023.1:0-24474 GCA_963642145.1 Ruminococcus bicirculans (ex Wegman et al. 2014) | reverse complement strand
CGTGTGCGGGTCGCTTAATTCTCGCTTCTTACTGTCTGTTCTGTTTTCAAGGTACATAAAACCATCCTTGCGGACAGCTTTTATATAATATAACAAATCAAAATCGGTGTCAACAAAATAACAATAACTTTTTTTACTTTTTTCAAAATTTTCGTTTAACCGCCTTTGTGAGGCTTGCTTTACCGATTCGGACATGCTTTTTATGCATTTCAGCCTACCGCGCCAAAACGCTGCCGAGCAATTTCCAACCGTCGGAGGCTATACCGTTCTGTAGTTATTTTTAAGGGTAAATACGGATATCGGTCAAAGAATCGGATTCCTAAGAGAAAAGATCGGTTGCTCGCAAAACGCGCTTCTAAGAGGGCGGGCATTTCGCAAACGCATCTTCGCCGTGAGAATTAGGTCAAGCCGACATCACGATGGACGCCTGCGTTTGATTTGCGACGCGTTATCCCTCACGCTTCAATGTTACGACAAAAGCCAATCAAGTAAATTCAAAGACTTGATGCCGTCATAAGAATTTACATAATTTCTATCCATCGATAATATGATTTTTTCATAGTTGTCCGGTATCATGCGTAGCGGTCTTAATTCACGTTTTGTTGTTTCTTGTGAGTACATACTTTCCGTTACCTGAATATATAATAGTTTCTCATTCGGTTTTTCGGCAACGAAATCGACTTCTGCCTCCCCTACTTTACCGATATATACGCGATAACCTCTCCTTATGAGTTCCAAGAATACAATGTTTTCGATTATATGTCCTCTATTGGCGTCGCGATAACCGAGCAACATATTGCGAAAACCCATATCGATGATATAATTCTTTTCCGGCGTCTTTAATAATTGTTTCCCTTTTACATCATATCTGTGGGCAGGATAAAAGATAAACGCATAGGTGCCTCCTACTCTTCTTACCTCATAGTATCCTCAAAAAAATTTGTCAAGAGTTTTGGAATTACAAGTCAGAAACTTTGTCTAAAAACAGAGTTTTAGGCTTTGAAGTCCGAAACTTTATTAAATAATGAAGTTCTAGACTTTGAAGTCCGAAACTTTTATTATTCTACATTGTGTGGAACGCTAATACATAAATAGTACTTGTTTGTACTTCATAAAGCAAACAAATCGCTACCGCGATTTTCTCCCTTTTCTCGCTCCTTATTCGTATTGTCTCACGCCAAAAAAATAAGACAGATCTCTCTGTCTCATTTTTTTGGCGCGCCATAAGGAGCTCGAATCCCTAACCTTTGGTTCCGTAGACCAACGCTCTATCCAATTGAGCTAATGGCGCATATCACTTAACGATAGCTATTATATATCGTCATTTTAGTTTTGTCAAACATAATTTATAAAATTCACCACATATGTTGATTTTGTAATCAAGTGGTGCTAAAATATCATAAAATACATTCGGAGGACAGCCATGAATAGAGCTGAATTTGTTTTTGCGCTCATAGACGTATTGTGCCACCCTACCCAAAACTATATTTCCAAAAAGAATATAGAGTGCGTCAAGGATATTAGCTATGACGATACGCACAAAGAGTGCAAACTCGACGTTTATTATCGTAAAACCGATGAGAAAATGCCTGTTATCTTTAATATCCACGGCGGTGGATTCGTCAAGGGCGACAAAAAACATCGCAAAAGCCTCGCCCACCTTTACGCAGACCAAGGCTGGTTTGTAGTAAACATCAATTATAGGCTCGCACCCAAAGCGCCCTTCCCGTCAATCGCGGAAGACTGCCTGCATGCGGTTGATTACCTGCACACCCTCGCCAAAGACTACAACATCGATCTCGACAAAGTAGTCATTACCGGTGATTCTTCCGGAGCATATTCCGCAACTTACACTACGGATCTGCTCACCAACCCCGAACTCCGCGAAAGACTCAATCTTCCCGACGTCGGCATAAAGCCTGCCGGTTTAATAAGCTTCTGCGGCGTGTACGATCTCATAGCGGCTCTCGATATGAAGATACCTTTCGGAATAGTGCGTAGCGTTGCCGAGAGCTTCCTCGGATTCAAGTTCAACAAGGATTACTCCAACAAATCGGAATATCGCTATTTGGCTGAAGTCTCCCCTACCAACTGGGTAAACGCCAACTTCCCCAAAACTTTGATAACCATGGCGCAACAGGACTTCTTCTGCAAAGGTCAAGGCGAAATTCTGTATGCTCGACTCAAAGAACTCGGCGTTGACGTCAAGGAAATTCATTCCACCAAATTCATGGATAACCACTGCTATCATTTCAACTTCTGGACAAAAGCTTCCAAAGACACGATGGCGGAAGTATATAAATTCCTGAGCGAAATCAAAAACGGCGATACCGCCAAAAACGCGGCGGAATAACAAATAACCGACAAATACTTGAAAGAGGTTGCCGAATAAACTCGACAACCTCTTTTTTTTGAGAATAACGGATGATCATGTATGGAACTCAGTACGGATATTGACGGTGCTTCTTGCGCGAATCCTTCATCTTGAATTTAGACGGCTCGATCTTCTTTTTGACAAACTCGCAAAATTCTATGAAGTTGCCTTCCGTCATGGCGTCGTACTTGATATAATACATGGTAGCGGGTCCTGCAAAAATATATACCCTGTCTTTGAGTACGGCAACCTTGTCTATAGTAGCGTAAGGACGTTTTTCGGTATAAGGTTTTTCGCCGTTTTCTTCAAGTGTGGTAACCTCAAACTCGTCTTCAAGGAACCTAATCTCCCATATATACGTGTTGCGCTTGGTAAACTCTTCACTGAAACTTTTGCGTGCGACTACAAGATAAACCAAAACGGCTATTGCCATCAGAAGTACGGCAATACCGCACAAAAGGAGTATCAGCCATTGGTCAAACGCAAGGTACAAAAACAAGCCGCCGCATATCAGCAAGGCGACAAGTATGTACTCCCTGATTCCGAGATACTTCTTGAGATAGTATCTGTTGCATTTGAGATAGTCTTTTTCGTTTATATCGATCTTTGCTGAAAACATCACTCTAATGTGGGGTATGCGCCCTTCTCTACATCCAAATTGCTTACGTTCCAAACACTGCCCGTATCGAACCCTAATCCGCTATAAAACGACGCGCCGTTTAAGCTGTCGTATCCCACGGCGTCGGCGTTGTTGTATGATACGAACGTCTCGCTCGTCGCTTCCTTATCGTCGTACACTACGGTGAGGTTGTTGCGCGTTACTTGCACGCCTTCCGAAACATAAACTTTTTCGTAATCGTTGCCATGGACGGAATTGGAACTCTGTCCGACGAAGTTATCGGCGTAGGCAGGGTTATAAGCCTCGCCGCTTTGCTTACCGTCTTCCGTAGTTGTTATCGGACGAGAAGAACTGCCGTACACATTGCCGAACCCTACGCAACCTTGTATAAGTAATTCATAAGCTTGTCCTATCACGCTACCGGCGTATACGGGATAATAGACGGGGGCGGTGGATTCCTTGCCGGTATAATCCTTAAACGTGGTATTTGCCGCTTCCGCCTTAACGCTGCCGTAAGCCAAGCATCTTTGGATTATGTAGAACTTGCTTTGAGTCGAAGAAGAAGTCTTTGAATCGGAAATCGATGCCGGATCAAATACCTTGGTGCTGTATCCGGCTCTGCCGTTTACGGGCATATCGGCTACGGCGCGTCCTACAAGCCCACCTGCAAATTCCGACGCCTCGACGTCGCCTCCTGCGTAAGCGTCGCTTATCGTGCCGCCGTCTGCCGTAGCGTAGTCGAAGACGTTGACTCCCACAAGTCCGCCTGCCGTGCGCGCGGATACCTTGCCGGTTGCGTATGAACGCGATATTGTCCCGAGTGTGTAGTTGTATCCGACAAGTCCGCCCGCTATCGCCGGATACGAACGCGAACCTTCAACATTGCCTTTTGCAAAGCAAGATTGAATTGCTCCGTTGTTGTATCCCACCAAGCCGCCGGCATACCTGCCTTTGACATAAGCGGTAGAGTTGCTCTTGGTAACTTTTGCCTCTTGGGTAACGGCATTTGTCGTGCTATCCGTACTCGCGCTTACGCATCCGACCAAACCGCCCATGTATACGGCGTCAGCATTGGACTCGGAGGTAACGGATCCTTCGGAAACGCATCCCTCTATGGTAGCGCCCTCGACATAACCTACCACTCCGCCCATATAAGTGTTTTCGGTAGGCGTGGCATAACTGCCGAACAACGAATCCCAAATCGTGCTTTCGTATACGATTTCCGGATTCTTGATGGTAGCGACTACGTTGCAATAATTGATTTTACCGCCGTCGGTTACCCAACCGGCAACCGCGCCGATGTAGAAGAGCGACGCGTCACCGTCAATCGTGATTTCGGCGTTATCGATAATCACGTTGCGGACGGTTCCGGTAACTTTACCGAACAGCCCGATCGGTAAATAGTTAAACTGATCGTCTTGATCTGCGGAAGTAACCACTATTTTCAAACCGATTATGGAGTGCCCGTTGCCGTCAAACGTGCCGGAAAACGCCTCTCCCACTCCGCCGCAAATCGGTATCCAGGAGTTTTTGTGTCTTTCGTTGTACTTCTTCGCTTCCTCATCGGTTTCATCGTCGCTTGCCTCATGCGGAGTATCGTACTTGTAACCTAAAAACGTACCGTCGCTGTACTTTTCTTCATACCTGTTGAAGTTGCTCAAATCTATGTCTGCGTCCAGCACATATTCTTTCGACGGCTCTTCGTTTATGGCAAACAGCTCGTCAACATTGGTTATTTTGATAGCTTCCTTGCTTACCCACTTGGCATATAGAGTTGTGTCCCTATCCGGGGTAAAGGGGAAAGTAACGGGTGTGCCGGTGCAATTCGATGTCAAATACCAGCCCTCGAACGTGTAACCGTTCCGCTCCGGTACGGGCGCTTTTTCCAAAATGACTACGTCTACCGAATCGATTTTTTGGTCGGTGCCGGTATAAAAAGAAATCTTATGTGAAGTCGGCACGACTTCTTCATTGCTCGGAGCAAGCGTCAGACCGGACAAACTGCCTTCACCTCTTTCAGCCAAAGCGCTACTGCTCACGCAACCGGTCAAGGCTACGCAACCGATAAGCGCGATAATAATAAAGATCAAGGTTTTTTTGCGTTTATTCATGTCGACTCCCGATGCACCTATATATTACGCTCGCATTATAGCATACGCGCGCACGTTATGCAAGGGTTATTTACTTTTTAATTTCCGCGCGCCGCGACAAAAAGCACAAACCTTGCGCAAAACATTGTCCGCGTCCGCGATCTATGCTATAATTTAAGTATGCAAGGACTCATCGTAATCAACGCTTTCAGCGGTATCGGCAAACACCAAGCCGCACGTCTCGCGGAAGAATTTGCGGCGCGCGGAGTAAGCACGGACATCGTGCCCGACGTAAACGTATGCTCGGCGGGCTATGATTTTTGCGTATTCCTCGATAAGGACATCTACACAGCCCGACGTTTGGAATGCGAAGGCTTGCCGCTGTTCGATTCTTCCCGAACGATAGCGCTTTGCGATGACAAAATGCTGACGTACCTCGCTTTGGAGCAAAGCGGCGTCCCATATCCCGAGACGATTTCCGGGGCGTTTTCTTACACGGACGGCGCGCCGGTGACAGACGCCGAATGCGACTACGTGACAGCCACGCTCGGATTACCGCTCGTATTCAAGCTAAACAAGAGTTCTTTGGGTGAAGGCGTTTTCCTCGTCAACGACGCCGACGAGTTGCGGTCGCTGATTACGAAGTACCGCACAACTCCGCACCTCTACCAACGCTACGTATCGAGCTCCAAAGGTCGCGACATTCGCGTAATAGTCATCGGCGGCAAGGCGGTTGCGTGTATGGAACGCGTAAACGAGCACGACTTCCGCTCCAACATCGCCGAAGGCGGCGTCGCGCGCGCTTATCGGCTTACCGATGATATACGAAATATCGCGATTCGGGCATCCGAAGCGGTGAGTTCGGACTACTGCGGCGTGGATATTCTGCTAAACGCGGACGGTTCGCCGACGATATGCGAAATCAATTCAAACGCCTTTTTCCGCGGCATAGAGTCGATTACCGGCGTCAACGTTGCCGGGGCATACGCCGAGCATATTTTGTCCGTGTTGCGCGATAAACGGCTGTAATTAGGACTTGCGCAAACGACGAAACCATCTCGGATTGGGCAAAATCGGTATACATAAGAAACAAAAAATGCTATAATCTAAGCATAAAAAATAAACATCGGAGGCTAAAATGGATTTGACTTATAAGAGAACGAACGCCAACGAGAAGCGCACTGCCGAAGAGCGCGCGACTATCAACGCGTACGGCGAAGGGTACAAAAAATACCTCGACAACGGCAAAACCGAGCGTGAAGCCGTGGCGGAAACGGTGACCATGGCGGAGGCTCGCGGCTACAAGGCGTACCGCATGGGCGCCCCGATACGCGAGGGGGACAAACTCTACTACGACAATCGCGGCAAGAGCCTGTTCATCGTTCGCGCGGGGAGCAAGGCTAACCTCGAGAAGAACGGCATACGCATCCTTGTGGCGCACGTAGACAGTCCGAGGCTGGACCTCAAGCAGGTACCGCTGTACGAGGCAAGCGACATGGCGTACTTCAAGACGCATTACTACGGCGGCATCAAGAAATATCAGTGGCTGACGATTCCGCTTGCTTTACACGGAGTTGTGGTACTCAAAAACGGCACTTCGGTAACCATAAACGTGGGTGAAAAGGATGAGGATCCCATTTTCTGCATAAGCGATTTGTTGCCGCACCTCTCGCAGGAAATATCTACGAAGCCGGTTTCGAATGCGTTTGACCCTGAGCATCTGAACATCCTTGTAGGCGGAATACCGGCGGATGATGAAGAAAAGGACGCCGTCAAACTCGGCGTGCTCAAGATTCTCAACGACGCCTACGGCATTACGGAAGAGGACTTTTTGAGTGCGGAAATCGAGGCGGTGCCGGCATTCAAGGCGCGCGACGTCGGATTCGATCGTTCGTTTATCGCAAGTTACGGACATGACGACAGAGTTTGCGCTTATCCCGAGATAACGGCGACTCTCGAGTCGGACACGGATCAAACGGTTGTGACCATACTCGCGGACAAAGAGGAGATCGGTTCCGAGGGCAATACGGGCATGCAATGCGTGGTAATCGGCGACATTATCGACGTTATCGCGGCAAGTTACGGCGTATCGTCCGCGCTTGTCAGATCGCTTTCCAAATGCATATCGGCGGACGTAACCGCCGGCTACGATCCGAGCTTCAAGAGCGCGTTTGAGGAGCTGAACGCTTCCTACATGGGACACGGCGTGGCGATGAACAAGTTTACCGGTTCGCGCGGTAAGAGCGGTTCCAACGACGCTTCGGCGGAATATATCGGCTATCTGCGCGGTATATTCGAGTCGGCGAACGTGATTTGGCAAACGGGCGAACTCGGCAGAGTTGATCTCGGCGGAGGCGGAACGGTGGCGAAATACCTATCCAAGTACAACATCGAGACGGTAGACGTCGGCGTGCCGGTACTTTCGATGCACGCGCCCTACGAAGTCATATCCAAAGCCGACCTATACGAAGCGCACAAAGCCTTCTCGGCTTTCATCAAATAACGCCAAAACCACAAAAAACGGCAAAAACCCAAAACAAAACGGCGCAAGCACTGCTTGCGCCGTTCTATTTAATACCGACTAAAACGCCTGATACCAGACAATCAAAAGGATTATGGAAACGGCGAAGTACACGCCCCCTACTATGCTGAGGTACGCGATCGGGCGACGTTTATCCGGGTTATGGACGCGCTCTTTGTACTCGGCGTAGGATTCTTTTGCCTTCCAATTCTTTTTGTTGTTGGTCCAGCGTTGGATAAACAGCGAGCCCCAATAGCCGAGACCGTCGAACGTGCCGTGCCTACCGCTCCAAGCCAGAGCCGCGAAGCAGATGAGGAGTCCGCCCGAGACGAAAAACGCGTCAGAGAAATGCCTGACGAGATCTTTTGACTCCAAACTTTCCGAAAAGACGCCGCGGATAGCAAGCACAACAACGACGATAGCGGTTGCCAAAGCAACGGCAACCGCATATCTGATGATCATACCTTTTTTACCGGCGCCCGGAGTTTTCTCGATACGCGGATCGACTTCCGGCGTGGCGGGCGTATTGTTTTCCGGCATGTTACGCCTCAAATTTTTGAGAATCGTCCGGAAGTCCGAGTTCGGCTCTGAACCTCTTGTATTCTTCTATGTTGCAAGAAACGAAGTGTCCTTCGGAAACCTCACGGAAAGCAGGTTTATCCACAGAGTAATCGTGATCCGCCAGCGGATTGTAGGTAATACGTGTACGGGACCTTTCGTAGATGGGGTCGGGTAGCGGTATAGCGGAGAGCAACGAACGCGTATACGGATGGAAGGGATGCGCAAACAGCTCTTCCGAGGTAGCAAGCTCGACCATGTTGCCGAAGTACATAACGGCGATACGATCCGAGAAGTACTTAACGACGGAGAGGTCGTGCGCGATAAACAGAATGGTGAGTCCGAGTTCGTGGCGGAGGTCGTTAAGAAGGTTAATGACCTGCGCTTGAATGGAAACGTCGAGAGCCGAGATAGGTTCGTCGGCGATAATCATTTCGGGCTGCATGATGATGGCGCGCGCCACGCCGATACGTTGACGTTGACCGCCGCTGAACTCATGCGGATATCTGCCGGCGTGCTCGCGGACAAGACCGACTTTCTCCAAAACTTCGTATACCTTTTCATCGATGACTTTGCGATCGCGGATACCTCTGATGCGCAGACCTTCCGCGATGATTTCCCTAACTGTCATACGGGGATCGAGGGAAGCGATAGGATCTTGGAATACCATTTGAATTTTGGTAACGTAGCGCGTTTTGCGCGCGAGGCGGTCCTTATCGAGGAATTCTTTGAACGTTTTGAAGAAATCGGGGTGTTTTACGCCCATTTCTTTGAGTTTGGGGATATACTCCGCGCGAACCTCTTTGACATGCTCATGCGCGTACATCTTGTCGCATTTCTTTTGGTCTTTGTTGGCAAGACGGATATTTTTGTTCTGCGTTTTGATGTCTGCAACCATCTTTGTCCAAGAAGATTTCAGGTCGGGACGGGCGGACTTATCTCTGCCGAAGAGATACTTTCTGAGGTCTGAGGCAAAAGCCTTGACGGCGTTTTTGCGCGCGTTTTTGTAGGTAAGCGTGCCGGCGCAGATACGTCTTCCGCCAAAGTAGACGTTGCCGTCGGTGCAGTTGTAGAGTTTGATGATACTTCTGCCGGTGGTGGTTTTACCGCAGCCGGACTCGCCGACGAGACCGAACACCTCGCCCTTTTTGATGTCGAAGCTGACGTCGTTTACGGCTTTGAGGGTAGTTTTCGAGTCAAGTTTGAAGTATTGTGAAAGGTGCTCAACTTTGAGGAGAACCTCGTTATTGGATACATTATCAGTCATTTTGGGATCCTCCTACGTTAGATTCTTGCTCGGCAGCATTGTTTGCGGCAGAGTCGGCGGCTAACTTTTTCATACGCGCGATACGGTCGGAAACGGTTTTGGGCATTTCGATTTTGGGCGCGTCCGGATGGAGCAACCAAGTAGCCGCTTTGTGCGTTTCCGTTATGTCGAACATAGGCGGTTCGAGTTCGAAGTCTATCTTCATGGCGTACTTGTTACGAGCCGCGAACGCGTCGCCCTTGGGCGGATAAATCATATTCGGCGGCGTGCCGGGGATAGCCTCCAACTTCTCGTTGGTGTCGAGGTCGGGCATGGATGACAGAAGCGCCCAAGTATAGGGGTGCGCGGGGGAGTAGAACACATCCTCGGCGGTACCGGTTTCCACTATCTTGCCGGCGTACATGACGGCGATACGGTCAGCCATGTTTGCGACGACGCCCAAGTCGTGGGTAATGAAGATAATGGAGAGGTTACGCTCCTTTTTGATTTTGTTGATGAGCTCCAAGATTTGCGCTTGGATGGTAACGTCGAGCGCGGTAGTCGGCTCGTCGCAGATAAGGATATCGGGGTTAGCGGCGAGGGCTATGGCTATAACGATACGTTGGCGCATACCGCCGGAGAATTGGAAGGGATATTGGCGATAACGCTTTTCGGGTTCGGGGATACCGACTTCCTCCATAAGTTTGAGCGCTCTGCTCTTGGCGATTGCGGGAGTCACGCGATAAGCGAGGGCTTCCGCCTTGGCTTTGAGGTAATCGATGAGGGCTACCGCGCCGGCGTCCGCGTCATAGGAATCGGCGGTTGCGATGGCTTTTTCGTAGTCGTCCACGACCCTATCGATGAGCATGAGGATGGTTTCCTTGGCAAGGTCGAGATCGACGATCTTGGCAGGCACGACTTTGTAATCCGGCGTTTTGCCGCGCGCGATGAGCTTGTTGTACTTAGCCATATCGCGGTCATAGCGTTTTTGTTCCTTGGCGTTATTCGGGATAGCGTCGAAGTAATCGTCGATAGCCTTGACGATGGAAGACTTGAAGGTGTACGCAGTGGAATCCTTGACGAGAGCCAAACGGTCGATACCTTTTTCTACTGCGGCGATGAGCTCTTTGGCAGTTTCCTTGTAGATTTTTTTGTCGGGAGTGCCCTCGTATACCGCGCGTTTGGCGGTAAGCAAAGCGATAGCCTCTTTTTTGTGTTCTACGGACTTGGCAAGAGAGTAATTCAAGCCCTTCTTCTCGTCCTCGATGAAGCTAAGCATGAACTCGTCGTCCAAAATCTTGTGAAGTTTGGCGTTGAGGTCGCGGATATCGGTGTGATACGGTAGCGGTTCGCCCTCGTGCTTAGTCTCGTAGTAACCTATGGCAAAGTAGTTGGGCTTGTCCTCTTCACAGCTCGGAGCCGAGGCTTTGAGGAGCGCGGAAAGCGCTTGCAGATCCTCTACGCAAATGGAGTAATCCTTGGCTTTGAGCGCCTGTTTGACGCTCGCTTTGAGAGACGCAAGCCTTTGGTTGGTTTCCGCTTCGGGCGCAACATAAGGATGTATGGCGTCCTTGGCATAAGCGAATACCTTGGCAATAACGCGACGGAAATCGTTTACGGCGTGTTTTTCGATGCGGAAGACAAGCTCGTCAATGAGCTCGGCGCCCAGAGTAGCGCCTTCGTATGCCTTGTTGTAGGCGATTTGCAGTTTGAGGTGGTGCGTTTCGAATTTATCGAAGAAAGCAATATTCGCCTCGTTTTTGAGGGCTTGCTCGCTCTTTTCCTCCGCGTCCATCGCGCGGTTCATGGCATGGAGCAACCTCTTGATGGTACCGTTGAAGTCCCGGCGCGAGTTACGCCTGTTAGCGCGGTTTTTGAGGATCATAGCCTCAGTCATCTGCTTACCGATACGGCAGATGGGATCGAGCGCGGATAGCGGATCCTGGAAGATCATGGCAATCTTATCGCCGCGCAGTTTGTGGAAGTCCTCCTCCGAAATACGCAGGAGGTCTTGCCCGTCGTAGAGTATCTCACCGCTCTCTACTATGGCGTTGACGGCGGAAATGCCGATTATCGCCTTATTGGTAACCGACTTACCGGAGCCGGACTCACCGACTATGGCAAGCGTTTCACCTTTGTAGAGGTCGAAGCTTATACCGCGCACGGCTTGCACTTTGCCGGCGTCGGTACGGAAGGATATACGTAAATCTTTAACTTCTAATTTCTTTTCCATAATATTAACCCTCCGCGCCTCTGAGTAGCGGGTTGAACGCGTCACGCAATCCGTTACCGAACAAGTTGAACGAAATCTCTAAGAGTGATATAAACACAGCCGGGAACACCAATACGTGCGGGAATGTCGAGATTTGCGACTGTCCGTTTGAAAGCATCGTACCGATACTTGTCATATTGTTGGCGGTATTGAAGTCAACTATATTCAAGTATGAGAGTATCGATTCCGAGAAGATGACGCCCGGTATTATCAATACGCAGCTTGTTATGATGGTGCCCATAGAGTTAGGGAATATGTGCGACCAGATCAAACGTGAGTCTGAAGCTCCCAAAGTACGGGCGGCAAGAACATACTCTTGGTTCTTAAACCTATAGAACTGAGATCTGACCCTGCTCGCAATGCCAATCCAGCCCGTCGAAATGAACGCGAATAACAAACTCGGTAGTGGTCCTACTTTACCCGACAAGTGCATCTGGAATAGCGTGGCAACGACTATAAACGGCACCGATGACAGTATGTCCGAAATACGTTCCATTATTAAGTCTGCCGTTCCTCCGTAGTAACCCTCTATCGCGCCGTATACAAAACCTATAACAAGGTTGATAAGGGATACCGCCATGGCAAGGATAAACGAAATTCTACCGCCTATCGCAAGGCAACTGAAAACGTCGTATCCGAATTGGTCGGTACCGAACCAGAAATACGGTTCGCGTCCGTAACGATATACATAATAATCATAGTAATTAACTCTGATTTTATAACCGGTTTGGTTTTTAACGCCGTATTGATAGTATACTCTTTGCCCCGCTTCGTCATATACGGGCGTGTCGCCCTCTATACGCAAGCTGTTGTACTTATCTGCGTTAGAAGTAGTGCGCGTATAGTAGTTCGGGATATAATTGCCGTTTTCGTCGCGTTGCGCCAAGCCTGTTGTCCTTTCGCTTTCGTCAACCAACTTATACCAAACGTTGGCGCTTTGTATCGCGTTGAACTCCGTTTTGTACGTTAGCGGAATGGGATACATAATCTGCTTGCCGGTACGGTTCTGGTATTCTTGCAGTGCCTCGTAATCGGCTTTGCTCACGGAAATGAATATGCAACCGACCTTGAAGTAAGAGCTGTACTTAATATCGTACAAGGTCTCTCCTTCTGCCGATTTATACGACTTGTAAACTTTGACGATAGCGGCTCTTTCTTCGCCTGCTTCGGTGCCGATCGCGTTCATCCAATCGTATTTGGCTTGGTTTACAGCGGTGTCCTTTTTTGTTCCGTCCCAACCCAAGAACGCAAAAGTCTTGGTGCGCGGCAGCATTGATTTGTAGTATCCTTCACTGGCGTCGGCAACCGTTGACGTACCGTAATCGGTAAGGAACGGACCTACGAACGAGAACAGCAGCAAAATCACTATAATCACGAAAGCAACTACCGACGCTTTGTTCTTTGCAAAACGCCTCACGCAATCACGCCAAAAGCTAACGGGTTTAGTATCCAATTTTTCGTCCGAGATATGTTTGTCTACTTGGACAAATTCGAACATAGATTTATCAAAATGTTGTGCATCCATAGTTTACTTCGCTCCCATTCTTATACGCGGATCGATTATGCCGTAACTCAAATCTATAACTATGCCGGCAACAAGTCCGATTAAAGTATAGAATCCGGTCAACGCCATAAAGAAGTTGTAATCACGATAGTTTATAGACTCGATATATAAGTTGCCGACCCCGGGTATACCGAATATATTCTCGATTATCATAGCGCCGCCGAGAATACTAACGAACTCACCTATTATCATGGGGAAAATCGGAACCATCGCGTTGCGCAGAGCGTGGCGCGAAATAGATTGCGCTCGCGAAAGCCCCTTTGTCCGAGCAAGCAATAAGTATTCGCTTGTAAGCACTTCCGAGAGCTCCGCACGCGTAAAGCGCGTAAAGCCCGCAATCGTACCGAAGGACAACGACAGTATCGCCGGTATCATCGATTTGAACATAGCCCAACTGCCGAGAGTTGTATGTTCGAGCGATTCGATTTGCAACGGGAAAAGTTTGAGTTTGAAACACAGCAAATACTGTACCAAGAACGCATAAACGTAGCTCGGTATAGAAATGAATATCATTACGCCGGTGGAGATGACTTGGTCTTGCCACTTATTCTTTTTCAAAGCGGCAAATATACCGAATCCGAGACCGACGGGAATAGCCAAAAGGATGGAATACAGGTTTACCATAACCGTATATGGTAATTTTTGCAAAAGCACCTCTGATACTTCGCGGGAAATCTGCATTTGTTCTCCCACGCCTAGGTCGCCGTATTTGAAAAACCTTGTCAGATAGATGCCGTATTGCTCCAAAATAGGCTTGTCGTAGCCCATAAGAGCTCTTCTTTGCAGAATAACATTGATGTCCCTGCCGTTCACCTTAGGCGTCGGCAACGGCAACATTTTGATTAGGACAAAACACATTGTAAATATCACAAAAAAGGTAAAAAGCATAAGTAGCACCCTTTTTATGACGTATTTTAGCATGTACATAAGAACTTCCTTCAGCCGAAGCTTGATATTATTACGCGCGTGCGTTAAATTTTTGGTTGCGCCCGGCAACCGCAAGTATAGCGTGTTGCACCTATGGGGTTTCCCATAGGTGCAACCGACTAATTCAACAGTTAAATTGATTTAGTATTTGTGATTAGTAAACAAGGTTTCCTTCACCTTTGATGAATTCAGCCCAAGCTGCGTCATCATAGTTGTAGGTGTAGTATTGGAGTCCGCCGAAGCCTATGGTGTCAATGTAATCTTTAACAGCATAGTCGCCTTTCTTGGACACCAAGGAAGCAACGTTACGGTAGTAGAGAGGAACCGTTACGTAGTTGGCAAGGTATGCATTCTCCATCGCTGCGAACAATTGGCAACGAGTGTCATAGTCATAGCTTGCGAACTTTCCGAGCGAATTATCTTTGTTGGATATAACGGTGTCTTTGTCGCCGTTTGCCCACTTCGCCCAAGTTTGGATAGACTCGGTGTAGTCAACGCCGTCAACCTTTATCTTAAGCATAGCTTTGCTCGTATCGAATCCGTATTCCATTTGGTTGCCGGAACCATCGGACGCGTCGCAATAGCATTGATATAACATTGTGAACGGGGAAGAAGCCGCGCCGCCCCAAGTGGTGAATATGATACAAGTGTTGCCGGAGTACATCGTGTTGTAGTAGTCGGCGTCGGCTTTCATGCTGAGGGAAACTTTGCCTTCGAAACCGGTGCCTTGGCATGCAGACTTGAGCGAGTCATTCAAGAAGTTAAACATCTTGACATAGATATCGTCGTTGTTGTATACGCACATTTCCAAAGTAGCGACTTGGTCGTCTCTCCAGATACCTGCTGCAATAGCTTTTTGGTAAGCTACTTGCATAAGTCTGCGAGCCTCTTCGATATCATATCCGGTTACCGCATCGTACGCTTCGTCCAAAGTCTCATAGTCTCCGTCTTCGCCATAGGTAAGTCCATAGAGATCTACGATAGCTTTTTTAGCCGCGGAATGATCACGATATACGGAACCCGCGATAGGATCGTACATGTAGAGGTAGTTCAGCAAGCCGTAACCTGCTTTGCCGGCTGCCGTATAAGAGGTAGCGAACGTTTGCTTATCGAGGGCGAGAGCATATGCTTGTCTAAACTCTTTGATTGCAAGGATCTGAGCATTGGTTCCGAGGCTCGCGAGGGTCTCGTAATCAGTGTTAAATGAAAGCTTGGTCGTGTAGGATTGAGGAGTATAACGGATATAGCTGCTGCTGCCGTATTTGTCCATATCATCGCTTTGGAGACCGACGCCGTCGATTTGACCGCTTTGGAACGCAAGGAGCGCCGTCTTATGGTCTTTGAGGACGGTTATAGAGATTTTATCTGTTTGCCATTGCCCGTAGTGCTTATCATCATTGTATCCGTGCCAATTGTTGTTACGCTCGAGGGTGATCTGCTTGCCATCTTCATAGTAAGTAAGCATATAGGGACCGTAAGAGGCAGTAGTAGCTACGCTCGAGCCATAGGTTGTATCGACCTTGGTCGCATCGGCTTCGGAACTTACTACATTATTATTTGCATCGTAGAAAGTCTTGCAGCTCTCGTAAAGGTCTTCTTTTACAAGATAGGTAGAAAGGGTATACGGTACATAGTACTCGGGGAGGTTAATCGCGTTATCGGAGATGAATACTACCTCGTAGTCACCGGTCTTCACGATACCGACCTCGCTGAAATCCATAGCCGCGTATTCCTTTTTGAGAACGGTGAAGTAACCGATTTCGCCATCAGCCCAGTTCCAGTAGCCCGCCAAGCCTCCGTCTGCTGCGAACAATCCCTTAAGGGTGTCAAATAAGTCTTGCGTAAGAGCAGTTCTTTTGTCACCGGAATAAGCAGCAAGCTTATCATATACGTTTACGCCTGCAACAGTAAAGTAGTCTTTATAGTCTGCAAGTTTTGCCATATCCGAGTCACCGAAAACATCTGCGAATGCGTCAACTTTGCTTGAGTCAAACAGAAGGTTCGCAGACGCCCAATCTTTGATCTCGTCGCCCAAAGAATCCGCAGCGGGCTCATAAACGACTTTGCCTTGATAAAAATAGTTCTTTGCATTGTGAATAACAAAGTCACCTGCATAGAAGCTATCTGCACGGCGGTTAGCCATCTTCGGGTTGAGAAGTTGCTTCATGGAATAAATGTACGTATCTGCGTTGATTTGGGTGCCGTCATTCCATTTGCAATTCTGGTTAAGAACGATTTTGAAAGCTTTATTCTTCTCGCCCTCCTTTATACCGTATTGACCGACATATTGTGCGGTTACATCCACGGGATACTCAGCCGCCATTTCGGGAACAATAGCGAATCCGTCCTTGTTTTCGTTAAGGGTGAATTCATAAAGGCTCGACACGAGGTAATCGAGGATGCTCGAATCATCTGAGGTCTCCCAAGTGTGGTTATTCCAATTCAAGCTGGTTGTGCCCGAAAGGAAATCATTGTAGGTGTAGTACTTAGAGTCCCTGTAGTCCTTGGTAAGATCGCCTGCATATCTGACTTTATTGATATTGGCAACGCCTTCGGTCGCAGGAGCAGTCGTTACGCTACCGCCATCGATAAACGGATATTCTTTTTCGTAGCTTGCCGCCGGCGTAAAGGAATTGGCGTTGTTTCCGCCGTTATCGTTATTATCGCCGTTATCGTTATTATCTTTACAAGCAACTACAGAGCTCATGCAAAGTATAGCAACAAGGACAAGCACGAGAACTATCCAAAACTTTCTTTGTTTCATTTTTTCTTACCTCCTGTTTGATTTCCGTTTATATACCGTTTGCTTCGGGCGTGTTACCGACCTAAGCAAACGATATACTCGCGGATTATTGTAAGTTATGGTAATTATACACTATCGCTAAAATGATGTAAAGCGATATAACATAGTTTTCATAAATTTTTAATATTTAATTTTTTATGCATAATGCGTGTATTTTATGCAATATTTTTGTGTATATTTTAGTTAGTATGTGCCGATTTTCCGTTACTATACGCGTAATAGCCCATTATCCTACATATTTATATACGCGCGCACGCGCGCGCCGAATGTTTACCCGTAAATCACAAATGTATATTATGCTTTGCCAAAATCACCCAAAACCCAAAAAGACAATGATTTAATATTACCTTTTGTTATATCAACAAAAAACCTCCCTATTCCCTCATCCCTCTTCACTCTTTCCCACGCATATCGTTACTCATCATTTCCAACATAAACGTCATGACGATCACCAAGATCATATTGGGGAACGGGACCATTGTGCCGGTATCTATCAGGGAGTAGCCCTCGAAGCCTATCCAAGCCGCCAGAACAAATAGGTTGAATTTGCGGTTGATACCCAAAAATAGTATCGTCAGCCTCTTGCTGTAATAATATAGATAGCACGCAACGCCCACCAAGCCCATACACGCTATCACTTGGTAGAACGTGCCGTGGAATAGATACATCTGCATGGTTGTTATGGGACTGGGTCCGCTACCCATATAGCCCATACCCACTCCGAATAGCGGATGCGCGCGGAAAAGTTCGACCGCCTCGTCGTATAGGATATCTCTACCGGAGAGCCCCGTACCGCGACTTAGGAGACTCGTGAACATGTCTACTATCTTTTCTCTGAATATCAGTACGACAATCGCCACTACAACCGCTATAACGCCGAGCGTTATCAGTGTGCCTTTGCGCGAAGGCGCCTTCCAAATAAGGAACGCCAACGCGAATACGCCGCCGATCGCGCCGAACAGTATACCGCCCCTCGAAAACGTCATGATCAGGCAAAAGTACTGGAACATGCTTATCAATATATATAGCCAACCCGTTTTTTTGTACTTCGTGGCAAGGTATAGCGTCACGGGCGCGGTAAACAATAGGTACGTCGCGATATTGTTCCTGTTGCCCCAGCCGACGTCCCAATATGTCTTGTTCCACGCCGCCGCCGGCACTCCCGAACGCGCTATGCAAACAATCAGCTCCACACATACCGCAAGCCCGATGTACATGAGCGTTTTGGCAAACATCACGCCGTAATCGCAGTTCTCGTCCCGTTTGGCAAAGTTGACGTACAATAGGTACACCGCCAATACCCCGACTCCGAGCGTCATAACCGTAGGCAACGCGCGTAAATACGCTTCCTTACCGATTACCCCCAATCCGCCCGTCAGCAACGCCAGCGTTACCGCAAGTTGCGGGAAAAACATCTTGCCCAAGCGGAATTTGCGTTTGCCCACGTTGCGCAGCACAAACACCGCAAGCGCCACTCCGAGAGGTATGAAAACCCACCACATCGCCAAAAACGTATCGACATTGCTATCGAAAATCATCAGCACCGCGCCGAATATGTTCACGGTAAACGGCACGACGTCGTCGGCAAATAACAGCGCTACGCTCGAAACGGCTATCAGCCCGATAAACCCGAGCTCGGAACTCCGCAATATCCACGCCAACGTGACTATCGCCGTAACGATAATCATGTAGAAATCCGTCGTTATAAATTTTCGCACGCCTTGCGTAAGCGCGGAGGGCGAAGCCTCAATCCTGTTGCGCCAAGCTATTATACTTTTCACCTGTCATCTGCCTCCGAATTACTTTTTCCCCTTTCCATACGCGATTACTGCTCGTCCTTGCTCGGATCTCTTCGCACCCACGAATATGCCGTGTTGTCCGCCATCGCATTTACCTGCTCTTTGTAGCTTATGCCGACGCCTACGGTACCGTCGTTGCCGGTTCGTTTGTTGTACATCATGAATCTGAACGGCTCCACACCCGCCGCGTATGTTACGACTTTGCTCTCCAGCGTATCTATCCCTACCGTGTAGGACGCCAACTGATTGAATGCTTCGCTCGTCCCGGTCGTATCCACGTAGCTATAGTTCTTACCGCCGCCGTAGAAAGCTATCGCGCCGTTTACATAGCTTTTATTCTCCGTAACGGTGATAAGTTTACTCTTCTCGTCCAATCCGCTGTTATATTTTCCCAAAAGCTCTGCAAAGTCAATTTTTATAATTTTGCCTATCGTGGCTTCATCCCCCTCTATAAGCGTTTCGGAATTGACGTCTTCTATATTCTTCCAATCATAGAACCTGACGTCGCCTTCGAGGCGCAATACCGCCGGGTACGAAGTCCCTGCCACTCGGCTCCATCCAAGCTCGGAGAACTTGTAGGTGTCGCTATAATCGTAACCGTGCAAGCAAACGCCTGCGAACTTGCTCTCAAGGCCTACCGCAAACAGTCCCGACGTCGCAAGTACCGAATTTTTGAGCGTGACGTCCGTCAGCACGTAGTTATTGTAGAAATAATCGTCGTAATTCTTTCCCACCGCGTAATTCGTGCCGTCCGACTTCTTCAATGCCGGCGCGGCGTTTTCGTATGCGTTAGCGGCAAGCTGTTGGATATTGCCGCTATCCGGCTTCGTCTTCAAGGCTTGGTTCGTACCGATTTTGAGGATGAATTCCCTCCCGCGTTCAAGTATGCAGTTGGAAATGTTCGCCTTTATCCTCTCTGCCTCAACCGTCGCGTATCCGTATTTGTCCTCGTTCCAAGCTCTGCCGTATATGCGGACAACAGTTCTGCCGTTATTGACCTTACTGTATTCAAGATTCAGCCCGTTGCCGATAACCTCCAAGACGGTACCGCAATAGTCCAGATTGGAGAGGTTTATGCCGTCTTTGCCCTCATCTCTGAGAGATGAATCGGAACAGCCTTTGAGCTCTACGTTACTTATCGTTATATTGTCATTTTTTACAAGGAAAACTATGTTGTCCTGCGCCTTGACCGCCGCGTTCGCGTCGCCTTTGTTTACTTTCAGCCTGACTATGTCGAGCGGTCCGTTAAATATGGTTTTGAGCCCGTTCCGCGTGATGTTTTGGGCGTTTATGCTGTGTCCGTTGCCGTACACGGATTTGGTAAACTCCACGCAATATTTGACTACCGCCTCATTTTTAATATTATTATCTTTATAATAGGAATAGTCGGCGGTGGTATTCATCGTCTTGTAGTACTTGCTAACGTCGGAAGCCGGGTTCGCCCTTAACTCCTCAATCAAATTCGGCGCCAACATTACGTCCGAGGTAAGCACCGATTCCAACTTATTCTCCGACGCGTACATCAGCGTTGCGTAATCGTCAACCTCCAAAGCGTCGTAACGACAGTTCACGGTGATGCTTGCGTTTACCGGCTCCTTGAGCTTGAGCTTCTCATTATACGCGCTTTCGACGGTAATCTTCACCTCGCCGTTCCCCTTGACGGTCAATTTCCCGTTACTTACCGTCGCTATGTTCTCGTCAGACGTGCTCCACACCATTTTCTCAGAATCGGCGTCGCAATCAACCTCCGTAAACGAACTTTCCGACTTGGCGGCTGACGACAGTTTGCCGCTTAGCATAAATTGATATTTCTCTTCTTGCTTTCCGGTGACGCTACCGCCTTCGTTCTTAATCGCATGCGATCTCGCAACCGCAAGCTCGCTTTTGAGTCCGCCTTCAGTGTCGTCCATGTCCCCGAAATAGAATGCTTTGTAGGAATTCACAACATGAATCGTGATAGGCGTGACTTCAATGCCTAAATTCGTTCCGTTCTTTTTCAGCGTGACGCTCACCACGGATTCGCCCTCGGCGCACATGTCCGCCTTATTACTGTTGGGCTTGAACTTGACAACGTTCGAGTCCGAACTGCTGAAAGTGTAGGTGATGTTGCCGCTCGCGTTACTTGTATTGCCCAAATCCACGCCGAATTCAACGCGCTGAATGCCGACCGAGTACCACTCCTTTTCCACGGTAATCCTGACGTCGGACGCCACGACATCCGCTTTGACCACCGTCATCGTTGCTATTTCCTCGCCGTCGCGCTTAACCTTTAACGTGTACTCCTTTCCCTCGACGGCGTTTTCCGACAACGTGATTGTTACCTTGACGGTCATTTCCTCGCCGTTAACCTCAAAGTTTACGCTCCCTATCGCATCGCTTTCTTCCCCGTTTTCGTCAACACAGACATACGTGAGAGCTTCCTCTTCCATTGTCCCGAACTTTTCGGTACTGTACCCAAACTCTGTTGTATAGGTATCCGTTGTGGCGCATTTGATTGTTTCCGCGCCGGCAAAACTTATGCCGGAATCGGTATTCGTGGCGCCCACTATTACGTCTATCTCCGACATATATGTCGTGTCACTGACCGCGCCGGTTTGACTATCGATCTTTATGCCTTTTACATTTATCTCGAAGCTCGTTTTGCCCCTGCATTTGCCTTTGAGCTTCAAAGAGGCTTGGCTGAATTCCGCTTTGAGGGAGTTTGCGACCTCGAATGAATTTATGTCAAGTTGGACGTCACGCGGTTGCATCGAGCAGAAGTCGCCGAGTGCTATTTCTTCGCCCTCGGATATCGT
Organism: Ruminococcus bicirculans (ex Wegman et al. 2014); assembly: GCA_963642145.1. GTDB lineage: Bacteria > Bacillota > Clostridia > Christensenellales > DTU072 > Stercoripulliclostridium_A. The sequence goes on along the minus strand of CAVIFU010000023.1, from coordinate 2,906 downwards.
CACTTGCTCTTCTTCACTACTAAACGAATACACCGTATCCGATGTGTATGTGATCGTTATCGACGCGGTATGCGTGCCGGCTATCGCTACGATTTTGACCGTGCCCGTTCCGAGAGGTCGCACGATGCCGTCCGCAGAGATCAGCACGTCGGCTTTGGTCTTGCCCGCGACAGCCGTTTGCTCGTAGCGAACGTTTTTGTTCGTGGCGTTCTCGGGCTTGATGACGGTTTGAATGGCGTACGCGTTGTCGTAGTCGCCTTGGTCGTTTTTGCGGTCAATGGCTATCTCCAACGTCCTCTCGCCGAGTATCTTGATCGATTCCACCGGTACGTCCGCGATTATTTCCGTCACTTTGACTACCGACGACGTCGTAAGTATCAGCAGCAACGGTATAACCATCAAAAGGGCGATTACTTTGGATTTGACTTTATCCATTATTTTCACCTCCCGAGCGATATTTTGCTTCCAATCCCTTGATGAGATACCCTGCGGCAAAGCCCGCAAAACCCAGTACGAATACGGTTATCACCGCAAGAGATGACAGTATTGCCGTTTTGCTGTCCGCAAGCAACGAAAGCACGGCGTTGACAGCTACCGATCCGCCGCCCGCAATTGCCGATACAAGCAACCCCGCAAGTATGAGCGTGGAAGTTCCGTTGTTACCTTCGGCGACTTCCGCCCCGGTGGGGAATGACGGCGAATTCATATCTTTGCGCGTAGCGTACGCCACTTCCGCCATGGAAAGAATGACGCCTGCAAAAAATACGTACGCTCCCTGCCACGCGTTGAGGTATCCTACGGCGCAAAGAGCCACGACGCTTGCCGTTACCGATACCACGGATACGACTCCGCAGAAAATCAATTTGGCAAGAATATAGTCCTTAACGCTTATCGGCATGGTTTTGAGCATGGCGTACATGCGCCCGTCACGACTGATGTTTGTCGTACAGAATGTATTTGTCATTATGCAGAACATGGAAATGACAAACATCGCAAGTTCCAAGTCGCAATTGAATATCGTAAGAGTGGACATCAGCGACCGCAAAAGCATGACGCATACGTATACCATGAACGGTAGCGTTACGGTAGTCGCGAAGTATTGGAAAGCGTATGTCGGCGTGCGCAAAACGGTAACGAACTCTTTGCGTATGAGCGTTGCGAGGACGGAACGCGCACGGAATTTGTATTGTTTGCGGAACGTGCGTTGAACGCCTTCGAGTTTGAGTTGCACCATCTTGTTGTAGATGCCTCTGATTACAAAAAACGTTATCGTAGAGGCAACCGCGCCTATCGCAAGCAGGATGCCGATATTTCTACCGACATGCTCTTTGAGCAAAATTTCGGCAAAAAACTTGCTCGGATAGAGTTTGTCCGTCACGGACTGTATGGTTCGGATGGTTTTGTAGTCCAAGAAATTGCGTATTTCGCCGGTACGCAACAATTCCGTGAGGACCTTCAAAAACTCGCCGTACAGCCAAAATCCCACGCCGAGCAGGATGACGTAACAAACGAGTTTGATGACGAATTTATCTTCTATTAACCGCATGAAGCCGGTATACGGCACCGAAAGTACCGAGGCTATGGCGCATGATACGAGCGGAATAAGTATCATGATGAATATCGCAAGGAAGTAGTAGCCCACGCCGCCCACATAGGGAGAAACGACGTCTGCCACGATTACAACGGGCAAAAGCGTAATAGCCGATGACAGGAGCTGTGACGCGTATATTTTGATGAGTTTATACCCAAAAAGCGCGCCCGAGTCTATGGGTCTATACACCAGCACGTTAATGTCTTTGCCGTCGGATATGGCTTTGTAGGAGCTGACGACGCCCACAACCACGTCCACGACGAAAACAGCCGTGCACGCAAGAATGAGGAGTTCCTTAACGCGCAAATAGGCGTCCGCTTTGACGCCGAAATCGATACCCACGTACATTTTCGCAAACGCGTTGAATACGTAGATAAACACGCCGAATATCACGGCGGAAAGTATCAGAGTCGAAATCGCTCCGAAAATATCCCCCTTTCTGTCTTTGTAGCGGAACGAGGAGGAAAACTCGATAAAATCTCTTTTTAGCAGTAATATTATCGATCTCACTAATCTTCAAACAACGCGATGAACGCGTCCTCCAACGTTGTACCGGGGTTTTGAATGCCGAACTCGGCGATGTCGATGCATTCCACGATTTCGCCGCTATCGATGATATAGGCTCTGTCGCAAGTTTTTTCTACCGCGTCGAGGTTATGCGAACTGTATAGCACGGCATTACCCTGGGACTTGTAGTATTGCATGTAGACGCGCAAGGCTTTGGCTGTTTGGGGGTCGAGTCCGGTAAGCGGCTCGTCGAGCAGCCACAGCTTGGGACGATGTATAAGGGAAGCCATAATGCAAATTTTTTGCTTCATGCCGTGGGAATATGAGCAAATCATATTGTTGATTTTATCCCCGAGGCGGAAGATTTCTTGCATCTCGTCCAACCTTTCTTGGCGGACTTCCTTGGGCGTCCCGTAGAGATCGGCGATGAAGTCGACGTATTCGAGCCCCGTCATCTTCTCAAACATGGCGCGATCGTCCGAGACGTAACCTAAGTTCATTTTGGCTTTGACCGGCTCCGTGCGAATATCTTTGCCGCAGATCTTGATTGTTCCCTTATCAAACGGGAAGTAGCCGGTAAGGCACTTAATCGTGGTGGACTTACCGGCGCCGTTCTTGCCGAGGAGACCTACGATCTCCCCGGCAAAGCAGTCAATGTTGATGTTTTGGATTGCGTAGTCTCCCTTTTTGCCGTACCTTTTGTACAGTCCCGAGATTTCCACAATCTTTTCTCTTTCGTTGCTCATTGTTCTCCTAATACGTGTACGAGATTTGTATGCGTACGACGTTGCCTTGATTTGTGTTGCAA
>CAVIFU010000022.1:0-28045 GCA_963642145.1 Ruminococcus bicirculans (ex Wegman et al. 2014) | reverse complement strand
CAAAAACCACCAAAAATGGTGGTTTTTGCTTGCTTTGGCGGAGAGTTAGGGATTCTATATAATATGACATTTTTATGTCATTTTAGAGAGATTTCGGCTCTTTTTAGCTTGTTTTATGAAAAGTAGGTACAAATTAGGTACGAGCAAACGACTCTGTTTGTGCCTGATTTTGGATTATTCTTCTATGGCGTTTCCGTCTTGATCGATGGTGCCATCGTTATATTCGAGTCCGCACAGACTCGCGTTAAAACGGTAGTAGCCCACACGCAAACCGAGATATTCCTCCTGTGTTACGGCAATGCATCCGACCAAGTCGCCAAGCGGATATGTCGTAAAATCTATTCGATTGTTCGGCAATACGTAAATCATATTTCCATTCGTAGTAAGCTTGTTTTGCGACTTCAATTTTACTAAATCTATCATATTATACCTCTCAATAATATTGCTCTACCTTTGTGACAATAACCTTCCAAATCATAGACACGTTCTTATTGGCCTCTGAGGAACGCACCTCGGTTTTAAACTTGAGGTCTCTGCCGGATATCTCCACGCTAGTATCTTTGTAGGTCGTTCCACTGCCCGTACTGTACAGAACCGTACTGCCGCTCACGGTTACAGTCTTAGAGCTTTGCACCGTTACTCCCATGGTGCTTTCAACATAATATGTAACTCTTGTTTGATAGCTTGCGTCCTCAAGGGCATAAAATATGGTATTCTTATCGGTTCCGTAATAATATTTCACAGTATTGGAATCCCATATTGCAAATGAGCCTGTTTTAATTGTATCGTCGACTACGTCTTGGCTACCGCTCCACACAGTTCTCCAATGCGGAGCTTCGGCTTTCGTCACTACCGATACCGTGCCGGAAACCGTATAAGCGCCTGAAGTCCATGTGTTGCCGTTAACTGTAAACGTAGACATACTGTAACCGCTACTTGCCGTAGCGGAAATTGCAAGTACGTCGCCGTAATAAACGAGACTGCCGTCCGATATCGTGCCGGTAGACGCGTGCATATTGGGCGATGACGTACGCGTGATCGTAACCGTTGTGTTCGTCCCTTGAGATATTGAAAGTGCATATGGTTTACCCCAAACGGCAGTATCTCCGTATTTTAGCACTGTCAGACTTGTTGTGGCACCATCCTTGATAACTTTGATTTCCGTTGGTTCTACGGCTCCTATTTTCAACATGTGTATTTCTCCTACAATGATATTGTCAAAGTTGTGCCCGAGAGCGCAAAGTTCGACGCCTTAACCAGCTTTTGACCACCGGCAAGCAACGTTCCATTCACAAGCTCAAGCCTCTTCGATGATGTGGAGGCTTGCGCCGTTAGCGTTCCGCTCGGAGTCGACGTTAAATAAGTGTCATCGTAAAGAATGGCAGCTGCGCCTTGGTAGAGTTCGAGGTCGAGGTCGAACGTATAGTAGTTGACGCACTTCACATATACGGTTGCAGTCGCATCTGAATTTACATAAAGCACAAGGTCTGCGGTATTCCAAATACTGCTCATCGATGTTGCCGTCCCCGCGATGTCAATCAATGATATACTTGGCGTACCGCGATTCCATAGTAATGCATTGATGTACGACATATTCCCCGATTCCCAGCCTCCGATACGTCCCGAAAGGATTGCGCTCGCATAGTTGCCTGCATTGTTTGCAGGGAATTTGAATAACGGATAATACCACGTTGCGCCGCTTGTATAGCCCTTTTGCGCCATGCGGAATCTTGTTTTAATCTCGCCGTTATCGTTAGGAACAACGGTTGTATTTGTCTTTTGGTTAATATCCGGTATCTGGTCAGTTGTCGCCACTGTTTTTGTGCCTAAACTCATACCGGATTCGGAGATAACCGCCATATCTGTTACGGTCGGTTGTCCATTGCTTGCTACCATCTTTTGGAACTTAATCTTGTTCGCTTCAACGCTGTAACCCTTGCCCGCTTCGGTGTATGATGTGTTCGGCGCGAGAATTTGCCCGGCAATTGCCTGCATAAAAGCGCCGCGGGTAAAACACGAACTCTTACCTATTCCTAGCGCTATGTCGGTAAATTTCGGCGCATACGTGCTGTGCGTGAACATGGTTTCTGCCGTAAACGTGTTTGCGGAACTAAATGTTTTGCTACCTTTAATGGTTTGAGCGCCGTCCGTCGTGACGATGTTGCTTGGCGGATCGGCAATTGCCGAGTACGGAATCTTGATTTCTTCCAACCCGGCACTCGTTTTCCGTTTAAGTTTGAACGTGCCCATTTTACGCCTCTACCAACTCAAGAAATAGACCATTGACCATCAAGTCGTTGCTAGGTGTCGTCTGCCCGGATGTACCAAACTCAATTGACTTGCCCCCTGCCGTAACGCGCCCTTTTGCATCAACCGTTACAGCCGAATATGCACCTGCGCCGACTCCGCTATCGGGAAGGTCTCCTTTCGTGACGATTATTTTATGTCCGTCTACAGTCACGTCTTTGACGAATCCGCCGGAACCGCTTTCTGTCCTCGATAAACTCGGCTTGTTTGTTTGATTGTTATAATCGAGATAGTAGCTTGCGTCTTTGCCGTTAAGCTTGACTGAGTTAGCGACGTTTTTGTCGGCATCTTTGGTGTTATCGACGTTGCTTAGCCCTATATCCGACTTGTCCAAAGTTATATCCCCTGAGAGTGGTTTGCCGTTTATTTCCGTGGTTTTCGGAACGCATGGCGTAAGGTCTACTTTTTGCGTTTCGAGCGCACTGAGTTCAAAATAACCGTATGTACCGGTGTTGGTATCGAGGACTTTGCTTATCCAATAATCGGTAGTGTCCAAAGCCTTGATAAAAATATTATCACCGACCTTGTAGTCCGCTTTGGCAGCCGCTTTCAGTGCTGTTGTCATTATCGCTACGGTATCGAAAGATACAGCCTTGGCTCTGCCTTCCGCAAGCGAGTATGCACTGTTTGCCTTATTCTGTGCGTTGGTTACCGCAGTGCGAATATCGGAATGCGCAGTGGTCGATGAGTTATGTGTACTTACCGCACCGCTCGATTCCGCGCCGATAGCACTCGGCGTTATCGTCGCGACATGGTCCGTTACCAAAGATTGACCGGACCCGTTTTTGGCATCATTGACGCCGGTACCTTCCGATAATTTGTCAAGCGCGTCTTTGACATTATCTACGCTGCTGCCGTCAATCTGCTTTTGATAAAGAACGGCTTCGGCACTCGTCTCGGGATAGATTTGCACGGTATTCCCGGCAACATCGGTTACCCGACGTATTTTTCTTTTTTCTGCCATAGTTGTCTCCTTTTACTTGATTGTATATATAAAATCGCCCACGGCGACGGCGGTTTTGTCGGCGTCTTGTACTTCTTCGCATACAACTATTTTTGTATTCAGCTCTTTTAATTTGGCTATACTCAGACGATAACCGACTCCGTTGTTACAGGCATATACGTTTGCGGTGTTGCGAAAATCGACCACATCCGCAAGGTTGGGGAGCGCAGATAAATCTGCCGGCGCTCTTGACGTATCCGATGGGTGTACGTGGTCCTCTCGCGCTCCTATTCGGGATGTTCCGACGCTAACGCTACCGTCCATGCGCGGCAAAGAGTCCGAAAGCCGACTCTCCAGCACCTTGGCTCCGATATCCGATGTCAAAGAGTCTTTACTTTCAACGCTGTTCGTAAGTGCGCTCTTGCTCGATATCGTTTGCTTAATTACTGTTTGCATTGACATTGCACCTATCCCTAAGATTCTTCTTTTCCGACTCAGTCAAATTGTCCCGTGAGTATATGTACCGTCTGACACGCGTCTTAAGTTCCGCTTCCGTATACTTGCCGTAAACGCCATCCAAACTATACCCTAAATAAGCTATGGTGAAAAGTTTCTCATCTAACGTTATACCGTTTAAGCCCATTATGTAAGTGACTACTTTTTGCTTTTTACTACCGCTTACAATCTTACCGTTTTTATCTTTATCGGACGTTACGGAGCCGTTGTATATCGTTGCTAGCGCGAAGCTCCACCCGGTAACGAATTTTGTAAGCATGCCGTATTCCTCCTCGGTCATGCCGAGAGCTGTATACTTGGCGCGAGAGCGGTACATATAATATACTCTTCGGCACACTTTAGCCTGTTGCGCGGTAGAAAGCTCCTTATATTGCGGGCTATCCATAAGTTTTTCTATTTCGGGAGTCGCTCGACTGTAATACGTGGAATACAGCCTCTTTTGCTCGGAAGACAACTGCTTTTTCTTGCCGTCTATGATTATTGAATCCGGCGTTCCGCTCGGCAGCACGGAAGTCTCTCCGGCTTTGTATAACCTAATCAATTCGTTGTTGACTCTATCTGACGAGGTCAAGCCCTTATCTTTCATAGCAGAATCGATAATAGCCGAAACAAGCTTCTCCGAATCGTCGTTTTCTATGGCTTCATACAAATCCGACACCGAATTCTTCTTGTACAGTACGCTGTCCACCTTGTACGCTGTAGCCGGGCTAAACCGCTTGGTCAAACCATACATGAGATTGTAGAAGTTCCGAACGGGTACGCCTGTGAGCTGTCCTAGTGAAAAGCTCAGGTTCTTTATTCCTTTTGCGACATCTTGCGTCTCAAGTTCTCCGCTAATAATCTTTTTCGATATTTCGATTAAGTCGATAGCGCTGTTAAGGATGTCGTTTACCGCAGAGTAAGTGTAGTTGGAGACCTCGTAGCCGTCTAGTATAAACGCATATATGTCTTTGATTATCGGCAAGCCTCCGAGTAAGTTTCCTGCAGCATCGACAACGAAAGTTTTTGCTATTTCCTCTTTGTCCTTATCTTCGTCTCTCGCATACAAGTGACGGAAGAGCAGCGCGACGAGCGCATTGAAAAGAGCGCTCGTCCCGAGAGCTGCTATCGACTTGGCAACCTTGCGTGACGCCTTTTTCATCTTACTTTTGATATCTTTTTGCGTCGCTTCGTCCGTTGCCGTTTTAAGTCGTTCCTTGAGTGTTGTGAGCTCTCCCACGGCGTCTACCACCCGACACGCCACTTTCATGCCGTCGGCGGTAAACATCGTTATTCCTTTCATAACCTCATTGCCGGACCGCATCGCAGCAGAACGTTCCGTAGCGAAAGCGTTTTGTTGCGTTTCGAGAATGACTTTATACAACAATTTGCCCGCAGCGACCTTGTTTTCTACGGTACCTACTTTCGCGCCTCCATCCTTTTGAATTTGAATTTGACAGGCACCGAAAATTTTGCGCACCACAAATCTATCCACTCCACCTATCGGTTTCATCAACGCGGCATTAAATTTCCCGAGTTTGCTCGATACACTTTGCGACATGGCAACGGCGTTGTCCGCATTTCTAAGTTCCGCTAACGGGCAATATTTGTCTACATCTTTTGACTTTACAAAGAATCCGCTTATCAAGCTTCGGTTATACAGAATACCGGATGCCGCAAACAACGATGATATTTGCGTAAGCAAAACCTTAGGATTGAGTCCGAGGGCAAAAGTCGCATAGCTACCACGTATGCGCGATAGAATTTTGTCCCAAGCTGCCGAAGAAACACCCACTCCCTGTATGTCATTGATAACTTTGGATATGTACTTCTTGCCTCCCGACCAAGCGTTGTGGCTCTCCGTGCTAACGCTAACAACCCTATTTGCGTTGTCGGACGTATTGAATTGATACACTCTGTTGAACGTATCTATAACGCTGCCGAGTCCGTAGTACAAACAAACGGATTTCGCATGCCGATTGAATAGCACATCCGCCGGGAAAATCAACAATTCTTGTTTGGCGCCTTTGACGGTGTCCTTGTTAAACGATGCATTGGAAATTCGGTCCAATTCCTCATCTTGATTGATTCTGTCGATGTTCTCTGCTATGTCGACATGGCGTATGGGATAATAATAACCATCCTTTGCGTTGGTATAACCGAGCCTTTGCATATCGCGCTCCACTTTGAGGGCTTTCAGCTCACCATTGTACGCGTCTTCCAAAATTTGGGCATATTTCTTGTCCGTTTCGTTCAACAACGACGCTATCTTTTCAAGTTCTGCTTTACTCGCCGACGCAACTAAGGCATCGGTAGTGGCGTTGGGCGCAAAGCCTTCGATTCTAACGCGTATTTTACCATTCTTTTCGAAATACGAAAAACCGCTTAATGCAAGCGCGGGCTGTGCATGTTCCCTTTTAAGCGACAAGTACACACCTATCATTACGCTTTTGGGAATAGTGTGCCCGTTGTAGTCAACCGTGTACTCCGAAAACCGTGAAAAGTACTTCCTGTTTGCAGCAAGGAACGCTTCATATGGCTTACGAATGCGGTATTCTTCTAAATCGGCGGTAATTGCGCCGTCTCTCAACGCGCCCATGGTATCCGTAAAAAAACCGTTCTCCGCGTATCTATCCATTCTCCTCGCCAAAGTCATCGGTTCGAAGAAAGTCTCTGCATATCTGCCTTGGGTAAGCTTGGCAAAAACGTCCGTCTTGATCTTTTCGTTCTCGTGCAATATATTGATGTAGCGCATGGCTTCCGGTTCCGTCGCGACCCACTGCTCATGCTTGTAAATCTTGTCGAAATGCTCGGCATAGTGCACAAAATACGACATTACGTTGTCCAAAGCTTTGATTTCCGACACCTGCAAAAGCCCTTTCCCTCCGGCTATTTCTTTAAGCATATCGGATATATCGGAGTTAAAGTCGCCCGGGTTGTTGACTCCGACGTATCCGAGCATCGGATTTTGCGGGCTGTACCACTCGTTAAGACCTGCAATGATTTTCCGCGTGCCGGATGCGTTGAAGCTGCCACGGTGCTTGATGCGCGCAAGTTTTTCGATGGAGCTTTTGAAGATATCGTCTTTGTACTTATTTGCGTTGGTAAACCGCCCTTTCTTAAAGTCCTTAATCTTTTGTGCTTTATCTATGATTCCGTTTGTATGTCTGTACATTTCAATGCGTTTATTCACGTTATCCAGAAGCTTCGCATATTCAGTCGGCTTGCCGCCTTTGGAAAGATACTCTTCTATTTGGTACATAATTGCCATGCGCAATTCGTCACGTTCCTTCGCGGAATACTCGGTATAGAGAGGCGACTTTTGAACGGCGTCTTTGAGCGTGGCTCGGCTTTCTGCCACAAGGTCCACCATTTCTTGAAACTGCTCTATCCCCGTTAACGAGTCATCAATCGGTATTCCGTGTTCTGCAAGAATTGTACCGATAGTGTCGGGAGCTATGCCACCGCCTCTCTCCTTGGACTTGCCCCAATACATGTGTAGATACCGTGCCTCACTCCTACCATACGCCGCCCTAATTTCTCCGCTAATGCCCGATAAACGCAACGCGCCACGGAACTCACGCGTAATCGCTTCCAACGTACTCTTTGCGTTCTCGACAATCATGTCGTCCGTTTGGTCGTATATGTACGCGTTATCCATAATATCGCCGGCTATGTCATACGCAAAATTGATATAGTCGTTACTGTCCAATCCGTTCTTCGCTATCCATAGTGACGTAGCTATATCATCCTTGTTCGCAATTTTAACCTGCGCATACACGCTCGGTCTATCGTTAATGCGTGAGAAAATGTCACTCATGAGCAAGTCGTTTAAGAGCTGTTCGCTCTCAACCTTTGTGCCTTTGAGCCGTTTGGTTTTGTTTGCGATGTACGCGTGCATCTCTCCTTTGCTGAAGTCGCGCACGCCGTTTCCATCGGTTTTGCTGTATCTTACGTCATCATCCGAAGAATTTTTCGGATTTTTGTTGACATTTTTCTCAGAATCGGATATATTGTTAATAGAAGAAGCGGTGCGTAACTGACCGGGGGCTTTCGCTGATGGCGGTAGTTCATTAAATTGGACCGGCGCTTCTTCTTTTTTTATGTTAAACTGGTTAACATCATACAACTCCAAAGTGCCGTCTCGTTTCGCGGTACCCACATTCAATACGCAGTTATAACGTTCTCTTCCGATTTTTACCACTGCATCATAGTAGTCAAAACGCGAATATTTTTTGTGCACGACATGTTCGTCCGTCGTTTTATACGTCGCAACATCAAACAACTTGTTTAATTCCAATGCCGTTTTGTGCTTAACAGGCAAGGATGACGACGCTATTTTTCCTGCGTCCTTACCCGTGACAACAACTTTCTTTCCATCCGCCAAAGTGAATTCTATCCCACGGAATCGAGTTTTTATATACTCTTTAACAAAACGACTGCGCGCGTGTAAAGGCAAAATCTCCAAGAGTTTCTGCACCTCGCTATCAAGGTTAATGTCCAAATACTTGCCATACTTATCGCTTTTTACCGTGCTTTCGTTTACCTTGTATGTTCTCCCGGCGTACGTGAAGCTCTCCGCATCCTTGCTGAAGCGGATGTCATCGTTCGTGGTGGGATGCGCATTCGTGATATCCTTGATTTGATTAGGCTCGAAAACAACGTATTGTACGTTCTCTCCGCCAAAAGCAATTGAATCAAAATTGGTATGTATTATGAGCCCGTCATGACCTTGGGATTTGAGGCGATTTACAAATAATTTTTTCGTTTTCGATGCATTCTTGAGCGCCGCTCCCGTGCTACCGCCGGAGTTCGCGTCATTGGCAGATTGCCCGGCTAATGCGTATAGTTCGGCTCTGAATTTTTGATATCCGTCTTGGGTATAGTACAGTTGGGCTACCTCTTTCTGTATCTTCTCCTCTTCCGCATGAATGTCGTTGTACTTCTCGGCGTGCTCTATAATCTCGGCTTTGACGTTTTCCTTAACTTTACTCAAATACCACTCGGCACTCTCAGATGACCCTATTAAAGCACGGAAGGCATCGGCACGCCTGTCGTACCGTTTAGCCTGTCTATATCGTATAAGTATTTGTTCGCTATCTTCGCACGTTGACGATGTAACTCTTTGCGACGCTCCAAAAGTGCATCCGTATCGTTTTCAGTTATGCCATACACCTTGGGATTGTCCATTTTGAGATATACGGGCATAACCTTGCTTTGCTTGCTTTCTCCCCACCATGAGTTATTTGCCCACGCTTCGGCGCCTTGCTTACTTGTCGTAAACCAAAACCCGATATCTGCTATGGCGTTGGACTCCCCTCCTTTACTCTTATCGAATACGGTAAAATCGCTTCTCGTTCCGTGGTAAACTACAAGCAATCTGCCCTGCTTGTCTACTACTTTACTGTCCTTAAAATACTCTTTTTGTGCTTGCGAAAGAGACCGACCCTCCGAGTCGGCGTCGGGTAACGATATGCTTTTGCGTGTTGTTTTGTTTAGCCTTGAGGTCCCCTCTTTTCCAAACCTTTGATTATCAACGCTTCGTTCATTATTTCCTGATCCGTTGCTTTCGGATGCTGCTTTATGTATTCCGTTAATGCTTCCATCTCGTCGGGTTTTTCCCAGAATAGTAGCGTTAAGCCCTCTATCCAATGCTTCGGAATGCTTTCCGTTTTCAAAAGTACCCTCATAAACTCTACTGTGTATTCCCTCACGTCTTGCGAAATCTTGCTCATTTTTTTCTATTGCCTCCTCCAAGAAATTGCCAGCCGCTACCGGATCCGACCTTGGCACTTTGTACACTACAGCAAAGTCCGTTGCTCTTCCTTCGTTGTCCGGGTCTGTCGCTTCGTACAAATACGCATAACGACTGTCATATCCGATACTCCTATCGCCGACTTTCGTTGTCGATTTGTTCGCCCAAGCAAGTGCGTCCGATTTCCATTGGATGTATCTGCTTCTCTTACTATACAACACCTCGCTTCCGTTGTCAACGCTTGCTTTGCCGTTTTCGACGGGACCGTCGGACATAAGGCGCTCTATATTCTTGATCAGGTCGTCAATCGTCTTGACCTCGGTGTGCATCGAGGTGCCTTTCAGCCTGTTCCTTAGGTGAGTGAAGAACTTAGTAAGGCGTGACAAAACGCCCGTGTCCGCCGTACCCAAAATCTTGGTAACGCCTCTCCCGGTCTTAGTTGCGGAACTTGCTACGTCCTTACGGTTAAAGAGTAAGTCCTCCACAAGCCGCGCGGTTACCTCTTGCTCTATAAGCTCGGCGCGCGTTATGACGTCGCTATCGACGTATTCGTTCTTGTAGACATCGGCGACCTCTTTCGATATACTCTCCACCAACACGTTAAAGTCGGAGTTATTACTACGCAATGCTCGGATGTCCTTGGCAAGTTTAGAGTATTCCGACTTATTATTTGTGTAAATGCTGTGCACGTACTCGTGCGCAATCGTGGAATACTTGCATACGCCGGACAAAGTGTTAATGGCAATTGTCTTGCCGTCGGAAAGAATTGCCGCGTTGTTTGTTTTATCTTCCGATGCGTAATAGACAACGTTAATGCCCTTTGCTTTGGCGAAAGCGTTGACGTCGTCCGCCACGCTTATGTTGAGTGTTCCGTTCGCCACGCCCTTTTGTATGGCTTCCGTTTGCGTCTGACGGGTGATTTCCAAATTGTTGAATCTAACATCCTTATCGTATGACACGGACTCGCTCGGATCCGAGAAGGCATTGATTATTCCGTTAAGCGATTGTTCCGTATAGTTATCGGCGCTATTAAACGTTTGCGCTTTGAGCGTGCGAATCTCTTTTGCCGTTTTTCCCTCTTGCTTCCATAACTTGACGGCTTCATTTTGCACATCGTTCGCGCCGAGAGCATTGAGCGCATCTGTCAATTGCCAATTGGCACGCGCGTCATACTTACCGCTTTTCTTCATATCTGCAAGCGTGCTCTTGGCTTGCTCCACGGCAGTGTATGCGGCAACGCCACTCTTTCCGTTAAAAACGAGACCGAGCGCTTGTGACCCGGTGCCCATTACCGAACCGGATACGGCGCCGGCAGCACCTGCGACCGCAACTTGTTTGAACGCCTGTCCGACCGCCGACCAAAATGCGTCATCACGCGACTTCTCGGGGTGTTCTCGGAGATAATTATTAAAATAGCTCACGTAGTCGGACTTATCTCCCATGATAAGCATATCCGTGATTATGTTGCTTATCTCGGTTGCGGCTTCCTCTTCAAACTCACCTACTGCCTGCAATGCAATGTTATTGACAAAGCTCTTGAATGACGTACCGGCGCCTTGGAACTTGCCCAAAGCTCCCTCTATGGAGAACTTCTCGAACAGCGCTTCCGCAGCGCCCTGCGCCACGCCTTGCAACAGCGATTGACCGTATGTGCCGTCCTTTTCCGCCGCGTCGTAGGCTCCTTGTGCTCCGGCTTGCAGACCCATAAGCACCGCCGTTGCGTTACCGCCGAACGGCGCACCTATAGCCATAACGGCAAGGTTGTTAGCTATGGACTGCGCGGTGTCCCACAGAAAGCCCTCGACCTCGTTTGTACCGCGTTTGACGCGTTCTTGGGACTTTCCCGCTTGATACAATATGTTAGAGGCGGAAGAGTAACGGTCTACGGCTTGATTTGTGCCGTTTGCAAGATTGTTTATACCCTTAAGCGCAAACTCTCCCAAATATTCCGCGGATCCGATTAAGTTACGCGTAAAAGAACCTGCGAAGTTTTTAAGTCTGTCTTTGAAAGAGTCCTTGGTGTTGCCGCTCAACAATGAATCCAAAAATTCGTGGTACTCCCATGCGACGGCGTTACTCCATGCCTTTTCCGTTGGGCTGCTTCCCGTCTTTACGTTGTCGCGAGCATGCTGTAAGATACCGGCAAAACCCGTCAACCCATAGTGATCGGGTATGGAAGAAGTTTTCTCCCACGTTTGATACTTATCTTCAAGTTCCGTTTTCAATGACTTTATCAGTCGGTCGTATGAGCCGTCGTTGCCGTCTTCGAGCAGTGCCTCTATATATTGGTCGTACTTGGCAAAATTGCCGAGTTCGCTGTCGCCATACTTGAGTATATTTGTCGCCGGCGTTGTACGAAATTTAGTAGATATGGTATTAAACGCGTTTTCCGCGCGTTTATAGTCGTTTAAGTTGACCGTGTCTTTATTGTAACGAGTCTTGTATGAATTTATGACGGAGGAGTCGTTTATGCCATACTTTTCTGCGTATTTATCCCAATACTCTGGATCCTTAAAGTCAAGCGTTTGCAGCTCCTTATATGAATATTTGCCGGTTCTGTCTAAAACGACCGGACCGCTTGCCCCGTTCTGCTTCAATACAACAGATGAGTCCTTTGCGTCGGGATTTATTATCGGTGCCAATATAACTGTCATGTGTTACCTTCCGTATCGTTCTATATACTATACCGATCGGCACAGTTGCTAAGCAAGACCGAGAGCCTTACGAAGCTTCTCATAGTCTCCCGATGCGCCGTCTTCGAGCTTGATTAAGCGCGGAGTGCCGGCGTAATCTCTGCATACGTATAACCCTCCGTTATAAACATATAAACCACCCTCGTTGTCACGAACGATACCTCTCTTGGTCATATCGCCTTCGTAGACTTCGAATCTCTCACTTTGGTCGCTCGTAAGTTTTAAGTTATACGTCGTGCCGTTGACCGAAACTTTGACTTTTTTGCCGATTCCGAACCTCGCGCCGCCGAGTTTGGTACCGTTTTTATCGTAGACATAAGTATTCGACACCAAACCTTCGGTCACTTTATTTGTCAGTACCGTGCCGTTCCTAAGTGAAATGATATTGCCGTCTCCCGCATCATTGATAATTCTTGCGTATGATTCGTTGCTTACCGCATCGTAAATAGCGCTCTCGTCATCGGTTAAACTACCTTCCGCCTTCTTGTTCTTAAGCGTGTTTATATAGGCTTTGGCGTAGTTGCTAAACGAAGTCTTGTCCATGCCGTAGTATTTGTACGCCGTTCTAAGGTCGCCGGCTCCGAACGAACCGCTACAAACATAAGCAACCATCGATCCGCACAGGTCTTCATCGGAAAAACTTACTCCGTTGTTCTTGTACGATTGTATGCCCTGTATAAACGTTTTGGCGGAAGATGAATACTCTTCACTCGTCATTGCCGTAAAATACTTGTACGCGTCGCTGTTCTTCTCCGAATCCTCAAATAATGCCGAGATGGCGTCCTTGTTGGCTGTCAGCTGAGCCGCCGAAAGCCCTAACACGTTTTCTTTGAGAGCTTTCGCACTGCCGTATTTTTCTAATGCCGTTTGGGAATTTGTTTTGTACGCATTAAAGTAGTTGTTTATATACGCTGTCGGATTCGTGTATGCCAATTGCGTATCGTAATCCAATCCGTAATATTTCTTATATATTTCTTTTTGTCCGTCGCTCACAGGCTCCCCGGACTCTATTGCATTAGCTACATAATTCGCGATATTGGTTTCTTGCGTACTTTGCGCGGATAACCGTTGCTGCTCTTGTTGGAGTTTGTAATTTATGAGACTTTCGTAATAACTGCTGTCTGCGTTTGCAAGCTGCTGTGCCTTTTGGGTGTTCTTTTCGGTACGATAGTTGGCAAGCGCATCGTAATATGCTGCCGTAGACTCGTATTTCTTGTTTAACCGCTCGTTCTCCGCGTTCATCATAGCGTCCGACAATGCTTGCACCGCTTTTCGGCTTGCATCGTTTAAGTTGTTTATGTTGTTTTGATACTCAGCATTTTGGTATATTCTTGATGTTTCGCCGTAACCCGATTCACGCAATCCTTGCAAAGCAAGTGCCTCCTCATTTTTCTTAGCGTTAGACATGTACGACAGATATGCGTCCCTTTTTGCGGCATCATACGAGCTTGCCGTCTCTCTTTTTTGAGTCTCGTATTCTTTCATATACGCATTATACAGAGAGTCTATGGCGTTCTCTCTATTGTTTTTTGCGCTGAGGTAGTAGCCCTCAACATCATGGTTGTTGTATTTCTGATTGATTTGATCGAGTTGCTTTTGGCGATACTCTTCAAGCAACTTCTCTACTTCCGAGCTCTCGGTAGTCGCATCACTGTAAGTACTGTTCGTCATTTGGTTCGTACCGTTTGACAAGAGCGTATTTATATCTGCATTTTGTGGGTTGGAAACCGTTCCCGTATTCGCATTGTTTGAATTATATGTACGATTATTGCTCGGTGGCGTAACTACGGTAGCATTGCCGTTTGTCGCATTACCGCCGTCGGCGTAATTGGCTCGGGTTAATAGTCTATTGTTTTGTATCATTCGGATACCTCCACGTCTTTTTCCGTTATTTCCGCCAAATACTTGTAATTGGCATTATCTGTGATTATACAGGACAAGTCCTTTTCTTTGAGATACCTTCTTATCTCACCTTTGCGATTTTCGAGAACCGAGTAGTAAACCGTGTTAACGGAAAACTCTCCGTAATTCCATCCTCGCAAAAAATATGTAGCCGTTGCCATCACAAGCGTAGCCATATCCTTCCATTGATTAAATGTCGTCGCATGCGGGGTAAGATTCAAGCACAATAACAACGCCGACCAAAAAACGCCGAAAGCTAGCGTCGGCAATACCTTTTGCGCCAAATGCTCCAATCCGCTATAATGAACGGTCCCGTTCGTCTTTTTCTCCGCGAAACCGCTGAATATGGTGTTAACGGTAATCGGTTTATAGAAGACTCTCACGCAGTCAATATCGAAACCTTGACTTTCCGTCAGTTTGAGTTCCGTGTCGTACTTATCTATCGCGGACTGTCTTTTTGCTCGATCCCTCTTCGCTATCAATCGACTTCTGTATTCGCTTAGTTTTTCTTCCTTATTACGTTTGCGAAGGTAGTTGTCCTTGAAGTCGTAGTACAAGTCGCGATCTATCAAAGCCACTTTATAAGCTCTTATAGCATTTTCTTGGTCGGTAATTATATTACTGCTTCGAAGCTTGTCTTTGCGCATGGCTATGGCGATAAACATCATTACAAGCCCCGTAGCTACTACTATTGTGTATTTTACCCAATATGAAACATTGCGCAACGCGCTGAAATCGACGCTTGCATCCGTAAAGTTAATCAATCCTATGATGAAATAAATCAACGATACGACAAACACATAAACAAAATTTTTAATCACCTTGACGCCGATTTTTTTCTTAAGCTTTTCTAACACCATTCCAAACATAGTTTTTTACTTTTTTTCTTTGAAAGCATCCGCTATTGCTCCGGCTAATTCACGGTTGTTATTATCCGTTTCCCTATTTGCTTTCAGTTTATCGGCTTGCTTGAATAGCAACGAGCCTACCATACTGCCGCCTACGCCGAAACACGATATGACAAATACTTGCTGCGCGATGAACATGAATGCGCCTGCGACAATGCATACCACAAGCCATACTTTGCTTACGTCAAACGGCAACGTATTCTTCTTAAATACATATTTGAGCACCGGCAATCCGAGTATCAACACAAATACCACTACGGAAGATACCGTCGTCTTGGCGTCCGTATGCGTCAAGAAGCCCCAATATTTGACCACCGGCAACACAGGAGCCCCTATATACGCCAAAAAACCTCCTACGTTAAGTGCTATCCTTTTTGCAGTATATTTCATATTGCCCTCACTATAGCGCTACCTTCTTATTCGCGCGTTTAACTGCCATTTTGGCGGACATGAGCGTTTTTTCCACGGTTTCCTTGGTGGGCTCATCCAGCGTCTCTTTCTCTACGGATTCGAGTGCGCGTATGTTTTTGAGCAATTCGCTTTGCTGCAAGGCAAGTTTCAACGATTCTATGTCGGAGTTACCGCTATTGCCAAGCACGTAATACAAAAGTATATCTGTAATGGTCTTTTCGCGTTCCTTGAGCTCCGTTATGTTTCCGAACAACGATTGAATATCCGTGGCAATGGCTTCCGTCGGCTGAATCTGTTCTTTAAGTTCTTGTATTTGGGACGATGCGTATTCGAGCTTTTCCGTCAGACCATCCTTGACAGCACCGATATTCTCCAAAATAACGCTGTTTTTGTTATTTAATTGATTTATATACTTCATTGCCGTAGGAATAACGGTCACTAAACATAATGTAACGAGCTCACTGCGATGCGCGGATATGTAGTTGCATATCTCCACGGCAACGCTGAGTTTACACGCTTTTCCTATGTACAAAAATACGGCAAAAACAATGATAAGCGCGACTATGACGCTGAGTGCGATTCCTATGGTTTTTTTGGCTTTGGTAGTCATGTTTGTTTCTCCTTAGATAAAAGATTCTACTCGTATTGTAAACGGTTCCGTAATCAATACGTCTTTGTTGTATTGTTCGTTGAAAAACACACGATGTTGCGCTTTAACATTACCCTTAAAAGACTCTGTTTCTTCGGATGTAAGCGGAAAGAGCCACACTCCGAGGGCTTCATCGTATTTAACACCGCCCGGATAGTTCTTGCTTACTTCGCCGATATGAAATTCTATTTTACTGACCACGTTCGGAGTGATGCCTTTGCCGTCTATATTGAGGCTGATTTTGAGATCGAATTGCTCTCCGTTAAATAATTTCAGACTCATACATCCTCCTACATCGTAACGGTCAATGTTGTACCGCTCAGTGAAAAACTTGTTTTATCCATTTTGGCACCGAGCTTGTTGTCTAATCCGTCAAGCAGACTTTTATATGTCGATGTAAAATCATTACTCGATAAGCCCTTGCCATCCTCACAATTGACTTTTTGGTTAAGCGCGGTATTCAGTCCGTCAAGCGCGTTTTTGTACATCGTAGTGAAGTCATTGCTCGACAAACCTTTGCCGTCTACTTTATCGACTTTGCCATTGAGAGCCGCCTGCGTTGCCGCAGATATAGGCTTATCGTTATCCGAAGTATTATCGACCAAACCTAAACCGATTTCACTTTTTGTATAAGCGGGTTTGTTCGCTTGCTTCGCCCATGCGGGAACGGTCGGGTCCGTCTCCGTAAATGATTGCAACGCCGAGTCCGCACGGCTAAGCGATGCCTTAACGCTTTCGCCTAAATCATCGAGTGTAATTTTAGTCTCGGATGATTTGGCAAACGCTTTGAGACTGTCGTACAAGCTGTTGACTTCTGCGAATTTTTGATATAATCCGTTTGATTTTACCGGATTGACGCTGTTAAGAGTAGGCTCGGAGTCCATGGCGATAGGCTTGCCGATAAGGTCCACTTCGTCCTGCAACTCTTGCGACAGTTTTGCCTTGGTTACGGCTTTATCTTGTAGTTTCCCTTCCGATATGGCAGAAGCCGCAATTTTAGACTCAGTTATCGCGGATGTATCAATCTTCGCCGCGGTGACGTTTCCGTCCTTCATTTTAGCCGTTGTCACGGCGTTGTCGGCAAGCATTTTGGTCTCTATAAAGTTGTCGTCTATGGAACCGTTCTTAAACGCTGTCAAGCGCGTATTCAAGGCAATAAGCATATCTCTGACACTACCGCCCAACGAATTATTTTCTTCGTCTAAAAGCAAATTGTCGATTGCTTGGCACCCGATGTATTCCGCCCCGCTCGGCGCCGTATCGGATCCGTTTATTCTTGTCAGTTCGTCTATTGTCTTGTTTAACGACGTGATTAGGCTATTAAGCTTAGGCTTAACCCCAAATTCGACTAGTTTGTCAAAAGTCTTCTTGACATTATCTGCGCCATACAAAGTGTTCGTTTGAAGCCCTTGAAGTCCGTACACTTGAATATCTTCTTCAGTCAACTTGTAACTTTCGTTATTACTCTTTATTTCGTCGAGTATTGCTTTTATCTTTGTGTTTGCCATATGTTACTCCTTGATATCGTTGTAGCTATATGTTATTTGTATCAGCGCAACGCCAAAATTTGTAGATACGGTTTTTCCGTTTTTGTCAATCGGATTGTTCGTAAATTTAAGACTCGCGCTATCCATACGATTTAGAGATATCCTTTGCGTGATTACTTCGTCTTCAAGGTCTGTCGGGAAGTTAAACGTAACCGTCTCAAAATCAAACGAGTCCCATCCGCTGAACAGTCGTTCTTCTTTGTACGTGCCCAAATCGTATACCCTACGGTCTTGCGTCTGCATCGATACTTTACAGTTTAGATCATCCTTATGCACGAAAGCGAAATGGCATCCTCTGAGCTTTTTACTTACGGCAATACTCCCTAAGTAAAGTTTCGGCGTCTGCCAGTATGCCGTAATTCCCTCTTTCGCACCGAGTACCGATTCATCCAAGTAGGCGTCTACTTCCGATGTCGCAAACCGCCACACCATCCCTGATGCGCCTATCAAGAGCATTCCGCAATACTCAACGCATGCGGATACCCTGCCGGGAATAGGTATTTCCCAATAATTCCATTCATATTGCGTATTGCCGAGCGCGTCGGCATACCGCATCCTTGCGTCCGCCACATACACATGATCGCCGACAAACAGGTGATACCTGTTTTCAAATTCTATGCCTACCGCCCGGCTCAGATCTTCCTTGAGTAATTTGGTGTTGACAAGAGAAGAACGGTCTTGTATCAAACGTTGATTATCTACGTTTGTCCCGGTTATGCCCATCACCCCGTTCCGCGACAAGAAAAGCGGTTCTGCATTCAGATACGCAAAACAATCGCTGTTACAAGCTCCTATTCCGACGGCCCCTTGTTCGATGGTAAATCTTATATTATCGTTCGTGTCGAAAGACGCGACTCTCAGATACGCCGACGACTCTTGCTGCGACGATTCCTTAATAATCATTTGCGTATCGTATTGATTGACATACCCGAGTATTTTTGTACTCGAATTGCCGATGTTTGTGTAACCGGTGTCCGGGAAATACGAAGCGTCATATAAACCGCTACAAAAATCTTTGTTCGGGAAGTCATCGTTGCCGGACAAAAAAACGCGCGTATCGTTTTCGCCCCCGTAAATGCCGAAAATACTACAGTTTTCTATCATTGATAAATAATTCTCATTCGTTTTGGAGAACTCTACCATGACGTTATCTTCATCGTTGGCAAGAGTATAGGGAATTAGCGGTTGTTTCCCCTCATTAAACTCTATGTATCCGTCAGCGCTTTCGGTCCCTTTGAAGTATATGTAATCCGTCGCCGGCACAATAACCCAACTACCGTTTTCCAGTTTGCGTACCGTCGGTGCCGTTTCGTCAAGTCCGACGTCCAAAACGTATCGACGTTCTCCGTATTTGACAAAAGATACCGTTATCTGCGTGCCCTCAGATGGCACTGCGGAAAATCTGACGGCGCCGTTTTCGATACTGACGGTGCACGGCTCTGTGTTTACGGTGACCGTAAAATTCTTACATTCCGATGTGTACGTCGCGGGGAGAGTTAGCGTTGCGTTGCCGTCTGCCGTGTAAGAATAGCTGTAAGACCTTCCGTCCGTCATAAATCCGTATATTCTCTTTGCCCCGAGAAGATTTACACCTTCCAAAACTTGTCCGCCGCCACTCGGGTATCGACCGGTTAACACCTGCGGTACGTACGCATTGTCGGAAACGTCTTTCCATTCCGCGCCGTCGTATACGACATAGCGACCGCCACCTATGACGTACAACTTGTCGCGAAACATAAAAGACTTTGTCTTGCTCTCGTTTTCAAAAGTCAAAAGTGACTCGGATAGCATGCATGCGTTCATCAATTCACTTTGAGATTTAACGTTATGCCCCGTCGTATCCAAAAGCTTAAAGAGCCTCTTGCCGGCGTGTATAAATAACTCGTTTGTCGTTTCACACACGTGCATACCGCGTATCGTAGCCGAAGACGGAGTCGTGCCCGCTGTCGCGTCTTCCGTGACTTGTTTCGAGTATACACGCTTAATTCCTTTTCGCGTATCGAAAACATACGGATTCGAAGACCACACAATGTTCTTTGCGTCCGGCGAACGATGAATATCCGATATATAATCTCCGCGTGTAAAATCAACGCCGTAAAAACGGTCAATAATCAAGGTCTTGGTTTCATTGGGCTGACGCGCCTTAATTCCGATTGCTCTGAACATCAACGCCTCCCGATTTTAATCACACGTTGTGTTATATCATTACGCGGTTTCGTCGCACTTATATTGCTCATTAACTGCTCATACATCTGCATAAACGCCGTATATGCGCTGTAATTATCGAGTTGCACTACCAACGCCGATGCGTAATATAGCATCGCTATTTGGGCAACGTCGCTCAATTCAAGTTCTTGGTCCGACGGAGTATTCTCGTTGATGGTGACCGGAGTCGCCGCATACGTTGCCACGATATCTCCGTCAGGCAGGTCTTGCTTCGGTATAAAAACCTCGTTCGGCTCTATGAAATCATAATCAACCGCTTTATATACTCCGTGACTCGTCCTGACGCCTATGTAAAGTATCTTGAATGTGTCGTCCGGCATGACATTATATTCTTCCGCATTGACTTTGATGGTTTTGACAATATTGTCTATGCGCGCGATAAACTTTTGCGCCGCATCGAGAGCCGGCACTATAGACGCGGCGTAATCGGCTATGTTGCTATTGGCACCATAAGCTATCTGTTGCCCTTTCTCCGTGTATTGCCCTACTAATTTCAGTACGCGTTCCCGCGCTTCTGCTATATCCATAATGCTCCTTGGGAGGGAGCGTCTTTGCGCTCCCGCAAATTCTACTTGAAGTAAACAATCGTTACCGTTTTATCCGTGTTTGCGGATAATAAGCCGATGTTTTGCGCTATGAATACTCCGGTCTTATCGCCGGCACCCAAGGCATAGCTATTTCCGCTCGTCGGGACTATGCCGTTTACTTGGACATAAACGACATTTAGCGCATCCGAATTCTGCAATAAACATGGCTGTCCGTCCGTACGAACGGTAACCGCCGTTGTTCCGACGGCTACCGTTTCAATCCTATCTATCGCTAAAGGTTCTAAATACATATCCACCTCCGTCAAGACGGATTGGAGAATATGATCGGACGTGCATCCGCATGACCGAGCGCGTAATCACAGTAAGCGATGTAGGTCTTGATGTATGGGTTGGGATTGATGCCTTCGCGCACTTCCGGCTTTGTATTGTAAATGATTTTGGCAACTTCCTTTAATTGCGTGGAATCGCAAATAGCCCACTGTTTGGCTCCGAATCCGTGAGTACCGCCACCCATAACCATATAACGCATGCCATGATACGGGTTCGCAGCGTTTGTGTCGTCATCGGGGTTCTTGGTCGGCATATACTTTGCTTCGGATCCGAATAGCTTTTTGACGGTTCCTTCGAGTTCGGGCGAAACGAGAAGTAAATCATAGTCCGCAAGATATGGTTTTCCTGCCGGAGTAACATACCTGTTGCCAAGCTTAATTGCTTCGTCTATACCGGCAACAGACAAAGCAGACGCTATGAGGTTACTATACGTCCCGGCATCGGGATCAGCTATGTACGCGCGACTCGATGTATCGCTTTCTTTGGAAGCTACAGGATGATCTTTTGCTGCCCACGGCTTACCGTCTGCGCCGAGAACGTTTGCCGAGAACGCACTGCCGAACAAGTCCATTACGGAAGTTATCACGCTCATAGACGCGGAATCCGCAAGGAGTTTGCCGGAACGATTCACTTCCCCGGACATATCGTTCTTATACGCCTTGTAGTGCACGTCATATGAACCGAGGTACTCGACGGGAGTAATGACCGCTCGGAAGGCTCTTTGCGGATTTACCTTGTTGAGGCTGCCGTCATAACGAGGCAATACGGGAAAGTCGTTGCCTGAGTAGAGGTCATAGTGCGCGCTTTTTGTCGTTTCTTCTCCGAGAAGCGACATAATAGGTCTTTTTTCTTTCCATTTTTTGGAATTTACTTCAAATGCTTTACCGACGAATTTATAGAGGTCGGCACCCCATTTCAATTGATTATTCATTATCTTTCGCTCCTATTAATCAAACGTGTGATTACATACTTTCACGAACACTTTGCCGCGCTCGATATCTCTGCCTACCACAACCAACGGAAAAGACGCGGTTTCGTCTCCGAAATCGAGTCCATCGGCGTTAGCGGACAATTGACAAGATTTGAAACCTATCGGCGGGAATATCATAAATTTATCTCCCGCAACTACAGCCGCGTCAAAAGACTCCACCGTAAGCAGTTGCTTAGTCGAATCTGTAATCTCTTTGGAAGAATCCTTATTTGTGCCTGTAATCGCCTTGACGATTCCGCCGATAAAGACGTCATCCTTTCCGCTTGCGTCCATGGCAGTGTCTCCTATGGTCGTTTTGCTGCCACTCGTAGCGGTAATTGTTGGGGCACTGACCTCATAAATTTGTTCCTTAGAACAATATACGAGTATTTTATCCCTCGGTCTCAAGTCAAGTTGGCTGCCGTTAGCCGTATGATTTTCGGCACTTATGCCGAGCAGTGCCGTCGCCGTTACTCCGGCTTTGACGACCTTACCCGCGCTTATGACTACGGCTACACCATCTTGTACAACGGTAGACTTTGCGATGGGAAATAACCTTGCTTCCGGCACTATCTCGCCGGCAATTCCGATTGCTGGTCTAAACATGTTTCTGTCTCCTTTTATCTTTTTAGAAATTCCTTTGCGGACATCTTCATCTCCGGGTACTTCGCGTTCCACTCGCGCAGCTGTCTTGCTTGCGCTTGCGTCAATACGTATTTTTCTCCGCTTCTGCCGGTAGACGTTGCGCGTTCGGCACGGCGTTCCGCTTTCTCCGCTGCCACGCGAGCCTTAACGCCGCTCTTTGCAAGATATGTTTCATATATCTCTACAAGCGGTCTTTTGCCGAGATATGCGTCCTTGAAAACACCGAACAACGGCTCTTTAAGTAGCGTATCTACGTCTACGTCAGGGTACTGTGCGTGAAACTCGTTCAGGTCGGCTTGAGCTTTGGCTTTAGCTGCCGCCTGCACCTCGGCTTGCGCTTCTTTGGCTTCATACCTCTTCCTAAACTCACGCGTTTCGATGCGATCTACATAGTCGTCGAGTTCCGTTCCGTCGAGTCCCTTCGCCCTGCCTTCTTCTTCAATTCCAAGGCGGTCGGAATTTGACAGACAGCCTAAGTCTTCTTCGTCCAAGCCGTACTTGCGACATAACGCTTTGTATTTGGCTTCGGCTTCTTTCTGCTTTTTCTCCGCTTCTCTGCGCGCAGAAGCGTATTTGGCATTTTCTTCGGCTGTTTGCTTGGGCGTTTCCGCTTTCCTCTTCGGTTGCTCAACAACGACTTCTTCCGAGTCTTCTTGTAAATCCTCATCTTCGTCCTCGTCGGTCGAATTGTCTTCCGAGTCTTCATCGTCGATTTCAGAGTCTGCCGTTTCGGCGTCGTCTTCGATGTCGTATTCAAGATAAAGTTCCTCTTCCGACTCTTCATTTGCTTGGGTATCGCGGTCTACGACTCCGCTTTGGGTTGCGTTTTCTTCTAAACCTTTTTCCATCTGTTGCTCCTTTTTTTGGATTTTTACGCTATCACCTGCGGATTTTCTGCGTTGTTAATATGTTGCGTCGGCATATAAGTGCGTTGCGCATTTGTCTGTGTGTTGCCGCTTATGCTTATATTCTGCTTCGCCAGCTCTACAAGCATCGGATTTTGCCTTGCCATTTGCTGTATGTCGAGAGGAAGTTGGGCTTGCACAGCCGGGTCAATGCCGGGTATTTGTTGAGGTTCAAACTGTTCCAACCAATTACCGATTATCTCTTCCCCTTGCGGTATTCCGAGTTCTCGAACAATCATTATCGCTATTTTGTAGTTTTCGACCGTCAATTGAGTTCCGAGTAATGATTGCAACGCCTGTATTGTGAAAGAGCGCGACTTCTCTACGCCGTTAGTCGCTATAACGTCGCAATCTACAATGGGAAAATACGACTCGAAATCGATAATCGGTCGTCCGTCTTCGGTCAATCCCACAATCCGCTCATTGCGTTTTTCCTCCATGTCTTGCGCATTAAAACGGAAATAAACGTCTCCTTTGTTTGCGTCGAGATTGCATCCGCCTCGCGACAGCGGGAGCAGATCCTCTTGCTTCCTTATCGCTTTAGGCGCCCCTATAAAAATAAGTCTGTCATCGTCATAGAATTCAAGAGCCGTCCAATCTATCAGCTGAAATAGTCTTCTCCATCCGTTTTTTCTGTCGACATCTTTTTTGTTCGTTTGAGCAGTTGCATCGGCTCTGAGCTGAGCAAGACCACTCGCGGTATTTACCTTTGCAGTCTCTTTTCCCATGTTAGTATCGTAATTACGCGTCGTGCGCTGTATCTCGTTTTGGAAGTACTGCATATCGCTTATGACGTTTTGTATTCCGTTCAACCCGCCGAGGCGCGTCCATCCTTGGCGCAAACGCCCTGCCTTAAACTTAATTACCGCGCCGGGACGATTATCGAATTCTTCGCCTTCCGCAAGCGCGTCTTCTTCAACGCCTATGATATCGTTAGAGAGAAAATCAAAATTTTGCAGTCCGCGATTGAGCACGCGATTTGCCGCCTCACAAAGCGGCAATATCGTCTCTATTTCAGACGTCGACCAAAAAGATGATTCCGACGCTATTTGGCGAAAATGTTCAAACGGATATCTCTTGTTTTGCTTACCGGTCCTTGCCCAATACTTCGCTACATGTTTAATCTCTCGGTCTCCGAGAAGAATCGACAACGCTATATCTCCGTCATCGTCGCGATACCAATGTTCCGTTACTTGGATGGTGTAGGTCTCCGATTCAATACCTGTTTCGGAATCTGAAACGGATTGCGTACTTCCCCTGCTTTCGGAGGCTATTGCCCATACATCAAGCCCTTTTCTCTTAAGCTCCTTTGCAAAGACTCTCTCGGCACGCCGACGATGCATGTAGTATACGTAATCAACATATTCGCAATTGTCCAGTTTGTCCGCCGCCGGATCCGGGAATATATCGTCGGTATTGATAAACTCGATACGTATATCGCCCGTCCCTCCGTTGTCGAAATCCGCGCTATCGTCATAATACACTTTGACGAAGGCATCTCCGTACTTTCGAAGGTTACGCTCGTTCTTCATGACGGCACTTTGCAAATCGTTCTTCGCGATGAGGTACTTGACTACATACTCTCTTTGCTTGGCACGCTGATGGTCGTCCTCTTGGTCGCGTCCGACAAACATCGGCTCGTACACCGTCCCTTCCACTTGACTCTCAACCTGTATGAACGGGTCGGTAAGTTTCAACTCGTTAGAGCCGTCTTCTTCAAAATTCTTTTCGACTTCGGCGTTCCACCTATCGACAGAGTCTCTAAACGAATAATAGGCGTTGTTCAAGATTTTCCATTTGTTGTCTAACGGAAGCCTTGCCGTTTTTGCTTCGGCAAAAAGGCTGTTCACCGTTTGTTCCCGATGCTCGTCGTCGTAATTAAAGAAATCCATACTTACCTCAAATCTAAGTCTTTGCATCGGGATTAATAACCCAATGCCCTCTGTTATAATATACCGCTCGGCACACTTTTTCGTTTTTCGGCGTCTTCCGAACAAACGCTTGTTGCGGTCGTATGTAGTGCGCTATCGCAAGAGACATCACCAAATCATCGTGCGCGCCGATATCCGCTTGCGGTCTTCCCGTATCGGTACGAATAAAAGTAATCATCTCTTTGAGTGTAGCAATATCGTTAATCGTCCTTATCTCCTCGCGTACTACTTTTGCAAGTTCCGCGAGTATTACCGGGCGCGTTGCGGAAGTAGTCTTAAATCCATATTTGGGTTCCAAGCCACCACCGATGACGTCTTCTTTGTCGCGGAGGTATATTCTCGGGTAATCTAACCGTACAAGCTCTTTTTGCGGATATGACGAGAAGTTTATCTCCAGCCCCACCAACGCTTTGTTGTAATACATACCCAAACAATATATTTGCCTTGCGTATAACTCCTCTCCTGTCCGATTATGCAATACGGCGACCTCTTCGCCCGTCGTATTATCTATTACGTGCGCGGCAAAATAGTCGGACCCGTCTCCGGCGGTATCGCCACCGATAACATACGGTACATTCTCTTCCGGCTTTTTGTAAATGCGTATAAAGCCCTGACTGTCTTCCGCAAAACGAATATTGCCTATATGTAAACCGTCATAATCGTAAGTGAAAGAACCATTTACATACTCCGCTTCTCGCAAGTCGTTAATACGCTCGTATACAAGCTCTTTATCGAAGTAACACCTTCCGCTTGATAAAAAGGCTTCCTCGGGATAACACGGGTACTCCTGCCGGATACTGTCTTTGTCAAGATAACTATCGTACTTGGTTACATACCAAGCTATTTGCTCTTCCCTAACGCCATGCGCGCGCAGCCACTCTATGCGTGCAAGTATCCAAGAGTCTTTAGCTCCGTCTATCACGCTTAAATCATTCAATGAATACTCGCTCGTGCGCCACCACTCGTAGAATAAATTATGGCAAGTCTTACTGTCCCAAAGCTCTTTTGCTTGATTAAAACCGTTCGCCGTCGTCTCGTAAACCACTATGGCGTCCGATGTAAGAGCCTCTCCTATGGATTTTTGCACGGCAGACAGCTCCACCTTGAAGAATGCCACTTCGGACAAGTGCAGAAAATTTAACGTCTTGGAGCGTCCTGTATCTTCTCCCGCTGCAGATATACGCCAAGAAGAGTTGAGCTTGCTAAAATATAGTTCCGTACGGCTATTATATTTTTCGGTCGGTTTAAGCGACTCCGGCAAACGATTATATACCGTTTTGGCTTTGTCGTTGAAAATACTTCTTACGTTGTCCGGGCAGTCTGCCATAGTGTAACCTGAAAAGTTCTTAGCCGTAATGCTATACGCAAGCTGTATAGCCGTAATAACGGATGTAAAACCTTGTTGTCTCCCTTTGAGCACAAAGTATGGTTTCCCTCCGCCTCGCGCCTCCAAAACACTCACGAAATCACGCTGCACATCATTAAAAAAGAACGGGACGGTATCTTTCTTTTTATCAACGATAAGGAAAACCATCTCCACAAGTAACGCCGGATGGCTCTTTACTTCTTTGCGGAGCCCCGCGTCGGACATCAATTCGCGCGCTACGGCTTCCCTATACTCACCGTCAATGTCTAAATTGCGATGTTTCTCCCACAACCGCTTCCGCTTATCTATAATCCATCGTGCGGTCTTAATCATCGTCCTCAAAATCCTCGAGCTTCTTAACGCCGATTATGTTCGTTTCTTCCTTATTCGCAAGCGCCTGCTTGTCAAAGAGAGTACCGAGCAATATCGCAAGTTCGCGAACATTCTCGACTTTGATGGCATTAATCCGCTTGTAAAACGATATTCTCTGCTCGTCGGTTAAGTCTTCCCTTTTAAGATTTTCCACCTCTTCGACAATTTGGTCAAGTACGTCTTCATCATCGAGAGCGCGCCCTAATCGACGTTCCAAAATACTTTGGACCTGCCCGATATTCTTCCATGCTCGCGCGGTAAATTCTTTTTTATTTTGCGCTCGAAGTTGTTCTATGTTAAGTTCTCCTTTCGCTTCCGCCTCTTTGTCATACTGACGGCGCCAATATATTATTGTCGATCGCGACACGTTAAACTTCCGCGCGACTTCAGCCATGTTATTGCATACTGCAAGCATCGCCATAGCTTCAGAAATCGTCTTGTCATCCGTCTTTTTCCCTTTCTGCGCCATGCTTTTTTTCTCCGTCGTTTCGTTAGTTGATTAAATGGGCTTTAACGCTCACATATACTATACCGCTCGGCACACTTCTATAATTTTTTATATATTTTATCTATTATTTTTTTGAAGAGAGAAAAGAGAAATTTATAAATAAAGAGAAAGAGAGAAGTGTGCACGGTGGTATAGTATATAGAGACTTCTCAGTCCGTGTCATTCCTCCTTCTCCATGGAAAGCCACCCTCGTCGGGTGGTTTTCTGTTACTCGCCGTATATTGTACGCTCCGCCGCCATCAACGTCGGCAAAATGCGTTGCAGTTCGTAGCGTTGACAATACGCTACTTTATTAACCGATGTCCCCGTTACGAAAGAGCAAAGCCTCGCCATGCCCCACCCTCTTTTCTCGGTTAAAAGATATCTCAAATACATCGTGCCGGAAATTATTCGTATAACTGCAATTGCCATATCAATGTCTTTTTGACAGTCCTCACAGCCAATATCGTCTCCTCTAATGTCGAAAATCTTTTGCAGGACCAAGGCTCTGTCGCGCGCTTTGCGGATGTATTCCAAATACCGTCTGAAAGAAGCAATACTCATTTTATGTTCATTTGCGTTTCTTTCCATCTTCGTCCTCCTTATTCAAACCACTTGCTTTCTATGAAGCCAACGACCTCATACATCAAATTTA
>CAVIFU010000021.1:0-28073 GCA_963642145.1 Ruminococcus bicirculans (ex Wegman et al. 2014) | reverse complement strand
AAAATGAAAGTATATAATGAAAACAAAACAGAAGTATTAGAGACTTACGACCTCGAACTCGGCTATTTGAAAGACGACAAAATTTTCAAAGAACATCACGAAGCCATAGCTGAAGCACCCGTAATCACTGTCGAAACGAAAGTCGCAGAAATTAAAGCAAACGGCGGTAAAGTTGAGGAAATAAGAGGTAATCAGTACGAGGTTGTCAAAGAGTTTCCGAACGGTGGTAAAACCGTCAGAGAAATCAAGGAAACGCCTGCCGTTCCGGCAAAGGAAGAATACGACGAGTACGAGGATATACAGGTATATATCCCGTACACCGAGGCGGAGCTCACCGAGCGGAAACGCGCGGAAATAAGACTGCGGCGTGAAACGGAGTGCTTTGAGGTAATCAATCGCGGTAAGCTGTGGTATGACCGACTTGACGTCGTACAGGAAATACAGCTTGCCGATTGGTATGAGGCGTGGCTCAATGCGCCCGAAACGCTTATAGCGCCCGAGCACCCGTCGTGGATTGACAGTAAAATAGAATCTGAGGAGGTATAAAAACATGTATGAATTTTTTGCAAGTATATGGCGTTGGGTGCTCGAGCATTCCACGGGAGTACTCACGTTCATCACCTCGTCGTCGTTCATAACGGCAGTAACGAGCGTAGTATTGTCGGTGCTGTCGCGGCGCGGCACGAAAGAGAACACGGCAGAAACGCGTAAGCTGTCCGCGCTCATGAAGCAGAACGAAACGCTGGCAGAAACGGTTGAGGGCTTAAAGCGCGAGAATGGCGAGCTTACGGACAAGGTAAACGAAATGCTTGAAGCTTCGGACAATCTTGTGACAAAGGTCAACGCCTTGCTCGAGGTTGAATCCGTCCGCGCAGGGGCTATAAGCAACGCTAAAACGCGCACGGACGTAAACGCTATAATAAATAACGTCAAGTACGCGGAAACGCGCGCAAGGGCTAAAATTGCCGCCGAGAATGAGGAATTAAAGCGGCAGATAGCGGCGTTTGCCGAAAATGCGGCAAAGAGCGTGGATACGGTAAATAAGATAGTCGCGGTGAAATCGGTCGCCGACGATAAGCCGACCGTTGTCATGCGAGGATAGGCTATGAAAGACAAAAGCGTACTCAAATATAACATATTCAAAGGCGTGTCGACATTGCTTACGGTCGGTACGCCTTTAATAACGCTTGCATGCTGCGGCGAGCTGTTTGTGCACCGTTCGGAAACGGCAATATCTGCGGCAGGCGTGTTTGCGCTGCTGATAGCGGCGTTGTTCTTCAAGGACAAACTCGCCGAGAAGTTTAAAACGCCGTCTGCGCTAATCATCTCAATAGTGGTGCTTATTCTGTGCGTGCTTATCGAAAACATAGTGCTTCCGATAAAATACGTTTGCGTAGCGACGATAGCGGCGAGCGGCGTTGACGAGCTCACGTTCAAGTCGTGGTATAAAAAAGTCGAGCGGTCGTTTCCGATATGTATAGACGACTACAAGCACATCGGGTTCGTATTTACGTCCACGCAAAAACTGATTGAGGAGAGCGACGACAATGGCAGAACGGCAGCTTAACGAAAAGACCTACGTTGACTTGAAAAGCAAGGGGCAAAGCGCACTGAAGAAATGGATATTCGACGTCGTGGCGGCGGTAATAATCGGCGCATCGTTTTTCCTTGAGTTCGGCGCGCTTGCGCCTAACGATTTTATCCTATGGCGGTGGATGGGCGATACGGCGGTATTCTTTTTTTGCGCGATGTCGCTTTCGTCCGTTTATTACGCCAAAGGCAATTACAAAGCCGAAGGTGCAGACGAGTACCGCGCGGCTGTCGAGGCTTACTCAAAGGCGGCTTCGATACGCGGTGAGGACAGAAACCGATTACCGTTGTTCTGTAAGCAGTACAACGAAACGGCGCTAAGGAATATCCAGGACGCGATTCTGTCACGGGTGTGTATTTCCGTTGACGAGTTCTATATGCCGCGCTCCGATGATAAACCGCCCATTGCGGCAATGGATAAGTCCGCGCTTATATCCGAGTTCGGGAAAGAACGCACGCGTGCGATACTCCATGCAAAGCGCGTCCGGATAAAAGGCATAACCGCCGAGCGGCTGATGTCCGACCGCGATATGCACGACCCTACGGCAATGCGTACCCGAAAAGGCATGAAAGAGCGGTACTCGACCAAGAACGCCGTAACGTTTATTTTTATGGGTATATTTACGGCGTGGTTCGGCATAGGACTTGCTAACGACTTTACGATAGCTGCGTTTGCGTGGTTTTTCTTCCGAATGTCTACGATGATAGTGCGCTCGCTGTTTGCGTACCTTACGGGCTACGACGATATAGCTACGGGGTGGCGCGATACGCTCATTCAAAAGACGGATATTCTCAACGAGTTCGACGCGTGGCTCAAAAAGCCCGAAAACACCGGTAATCCGTCAAAAGAAATAATAACCGAATTATAACAATAAGACCGTGCCTCGACTTAACCGTCGGGGCACTTTTTTGTTGAAAAAACAAGTCGGATTGAAAAACTTTGTATTTTGTTGTATAATGAAAGCATATTCATTGTGCTTTTTTCGGTGCTTTTGGCACATTCTAAAAAAATTTCAAAAATTTTCTAAAAAACTACTGAAAAAATGTTTGACAAATTACAAATGTTGTTATACAATAGACTTACCAAGTGAGGTAAGCCTATTTTTAATTGATTGTGGAACAGGGTTTGTCTCAACGGGCAAGCCCGTTTTTTATTAAAGCAAGGAGGTGATTATCATGAAAGCGAAAGACGTGAAAAAGACGCGCAACGACAAGGTTCAAATCGGAGCGTGGCTGAATAGAGATATTTACGCTAAGGCGGTGGAAATTGCCAAGACGAAAGAACTCACGTTTAGCGATATTTTGAGAATGGCTATTAAAGAATATATCGCCAGAGAAGAAAAGAGGGATTAAGCGTATGAAAAAGCTATTGACCGTCGTCGGCATAGCGATATGCTTAGCGGCGCAGGCGGCAGGGCTATACGTCCTTATCCGCTTCGGATGGTGAAAGGAGAAAGAGTATGTACATAGTAACGGTTTTTGACGATAACGGGCTTAGACGGTACGGGTACTCGAACCGCGAGCAGGCGATAGACAAGGCATACAAGTTTGCGGCGAGTAAGCCGTTTAAGGTTATCGTGTCGTCGTTTGCCGAAATGGTGCGCGACGAAAACGCAATAAACAATACGATAGTGGAGGTGAAACGATGAAGCCGTACACGCCGAAATCGGGGCGAAAAAGTCCCTTAAAAAGGTTTTATGTATTCTTCCGCTTAGGCGGCAGGTACGAGGGGAAATACGCGATAATTCACGCGGGGAGCGTTGCAAAAGCAGCGGACGCGGCGTTAAAGAGGTTCGGACACCTTGACGTAGCGGACGTGGAAGCCCGGGAAGAATATGCCCGGAATAAAATCAAGGCTTTCAAGCTGAGAGAGGTGACGGAGGCGCAGAATATCTGACGATAAGCGCGTAGAAATCGAATTTGCGAGCAAGGAGCTTTCGAGGCTTGCCGAGGCAATGTCGGGCTTGCTCGAGTACTTAAACAACGTCGGACAACCTATAACCGACCTAGCGGAGAAAAGGCATTGTCGGTTAAGGTGGATTTTGAAGCAGGCAAGATATACACGTTGCCGTTCTGACGCGGTAACAACGGGCGATAGTGGGAACCCTTAAAATACTACCCACTCCAAACACTTTTGCGCAAAGGTGAAAATAAAACACAAACAAGGAGATTTTGACAAATGGACGAACAAAAAACTAACGACAGGTACAGAATGACTATTACAGATACCGCGACCGGCAAGGTGATAGAGGACGATAGTTTCAGCGTAATAATCGCAGGCATTTCCGGTGATGAAAATAGCGCTGCGTTTTCTCTTGCAGCTGCGCCGTTGCAAAAGGTAATCTTAGGCATAGTGCAAACAATGAGAGCGATTGAAAAGACCAAAGACAGTATCAAAGCGAAAGGGCGAATGTCGGCGAAATCGCTTGAGCGTGCCATAAAATTAGTGCAATTTTTCTGTGATGCTACCGGGAGAACCGAATTAGAATCTAAGCGTGACGAAGCGGACGACGGTGACGTTGTGCAGGTCGGAGGTGATAAGCAATGAAGCTTTACGAAATCGACGAGAACATACGGGACCTGTACGACATGCTGTCCGAGGGCGTTATGGCGTTTGAGAACGCCGACGGCGAGTACGAGTACATAGAGGACAATCTTAACAAGCTGCACATCGACCGCAAGAAGAAGCTTGAGAATATCGCGCTGCTCATAGAGGAAATCGAGGCAGGCGCGGAGGCGCTTTCCGAGCGAGCGAAAACGCTATCCGAACGCGCAAAAACCGAAACGGCGCGAGCGGACAGGCTGCGCAGGTACATTATCGGGTCAATGAGCGCGTTCGGCGACAAGCGCATTGACGGCGAGCTTTGCCGCATGACAATGGGCACTCGCAAGAGCGTATCGACGAACAACGATATACTCCCCGACGAGTATTGGAGAATAAAGCCTGCGGTGCGCGAAGTCGATAAAGTCAAGATTGCCGAAGCCTTAAAGGCAGGCAAAGAAATAGACGGCGCGTGGTTCGATGAAAAATCGTTTTTGACGATAAAGTGAGGCGAGTTATGGAAAAGTTGGAAAATCGAACGCTGTACCGCTGTGAGAAATGCGGCGAAACCTTTGAAATAGAAGATTGCTGTAAGGCTCACGAAGCTGCGTGCGACGGAGAGAGCCGCGGCAAATATGCGGCAGAAGAACTGAACGACTTAATGCGAGACATCATACTCGAGCGAGGTATTAAAATCTTCGCGCCGGAGGGGGATATCGTAATCGAAGCGTATTACGACGCCGAAAAAAAGCGCATTGAGCTTGTTAGTTTTTGAGGTGAGCAATGGAATTCAGATTACTCACGAAGGACGAGATAGAAGTCAAGGTAAAGCAAGTAACTGAAAAGGGTGCCGTGGCACTTTTGTACAAGACGGCGCGCACGGATATGTCGTTACTTGACGAAACCGTAGGCGCGGAGAATTGGCAAACGGACTACCGAGAAATCAAGGGCAATCTGTATTGCGGTATCGGTATATGGTTTGACAGCGAACGCGGCTATGTGTGGAAATGGAACTGCGGCGCCGAGAGCCGTGAGGACGGCGAGGGTAACGAGAAAAAAGGCGAGGCAAGCGACGCGTTCAAGCGTGCAGGTACGACCTGGGGAATAGGGCGCGAGCTCTACACCGCACCGTTTATCTTCCTTAACGTAGAAACGATAGAGAAGAACGGCAAGTATTACCTTGCGAACAAGTTTCAAACGTTCGAGGTGTCGGAAATAACGTACAACGATAATAGGACGATTAAATCGGTCACTATCGTTGACAATCACGGGACCGTCGTGTACGGGCGCGGCGCAAAACGCACGAGCGGCGCGGTATCCGACAGAGCCCCTGCTACGCCGCCAAAAACCGCCCAAAATCAAGCGAAGCCTGCGGCTACGGTAAATGTGCCGACTGACAACAAAAAATCGGCAGGAGACCGCAGAACGACGGTAAACGCGTTAAGGGCGGCAAGCAAGTGCCCGAGCGACGCTATTGTGCTGTTTATGAACAGTTGCGAAGCTAAGGCATACGACGACTTAAACGAGAGGCAATATGCCGACCTTATCAATCTGGTTAAATCCTACGCAAGGAATAAGGAGGGATAGATAATGGTACTTAACGAAAAGAACTGTGCGTCGCTGAACGCGTTGGTGCGAGTTATGCGAACGAAAAAGGTTACCAAGCAAGAGGTAATGCAGATGTTCGATATTAGCGAACGCACGGCGCGAGACATACTGTCGGAGGTTGCCAAGAAGTGCCCGGTAATCGCGCTTTCCGACGGTAAGGGTTATCGGATAGTCAATCGCGGAATTCCCGACGATATACGCGAGGCTAAGCATGCTTACAACGAGAACCGCAAGCGAGCGGAGGAAATATTAAAGCGCAATATACCGCTCGCCCAGGTGCTCGGAATAAGCCCCGGGGAGGTGATAACGAATTGAAATGCGGACTGAAAACAGTACCGCTTGCAGTAGACGATGACGACAGGATTAAACTCATAGAAGCCGAGTACGGGCTAAAAGGTTGGGCGGTAATGTACAAGCTGTATCAGTACATAGCCGCCCACGGGTACTACTTAAAATGGGATATAGACACGCAGTTCTTGTTTATACGCGATAAGTGCTTATCGGCGGTAGGTCAGAGTGCGGTGTCCGAAATAGTAGCTTGCGCACTAAGGCGTGGAGTATTCGACGTGGCAATGTACGAGAAGCACGGTATATTGACAAGCAACCACATACAAGAAACGTTCCTGACAGCGACAAAGCGAAATACAAAGGTTGTATTTAACAACGAATACTGCCTGCCTGTCGTTTACGAATTTATACGAAATGCAAGCAAAAAAGGCAAAAATGTAAACATTTTTTTGAAAAATGCAGACATTTCCGAACAAAAGAAAGGAAAAGAAAAGAAAGGAAAGGAAAAGAAAGGAGTAGCCGAATCCGGACTTAGCGACGCCGATTACGACGAGCTTGTATCGAACTTAGGGAAAACCGACACCGACTACTACATGCAACGCATTATTGCTTTCAAGAAAAAGAAGCCCGAAGCGACTTTTGAGACGAAAGCCACCATACTTAAATGGGCGAGAGAGGACAAGGCAGGCGATAAAGGACGTGCCGGGGGCAACGCCACCGCCATCGAAAAGACTTACACAGCCGAAGCCTTGAATGCGATGTTTGATAACCTTTCCGACGAGGATTTATAGAGGAGCCCGAACATGCAATATAAACCTAATCGATTTATGCCGCCAATGGCAGCGACGGCTCCGCTCAGAGTGAGCAATCGGCAGACAAAGCCGCGCGAGAGTCCAAACGTGGATATATGCCTTAATTGCCCATATCCGCGATGTAAGACGGGCGAGTGCGACAGGATAAGGCGCACGCGGAGGAAGAAGCAATGAGCAAAGGCACGGCAAACGAGGTTTTACAAGACCTGGTACGAAAAGTAACCGCGGTGTGGAACGGCAAGGGCGAGAGATATACCGCCGCCGACGCGTACGCCGCATGCAAAAAGTTTATTATCGAATACGAAAAAGGAGAACAAAACAATGAACAAAGTTATAATGATAGGTAACCTGACGCGCGACCCCGCGCTACAAACGACGGACAGCGGCATTTCGGTGTGTCGCTTCTCGATTGCGGTCAATCGCAACTATTCAAACTCGAACGGCGAGCGCGAAGTAGATTTTTTCAATATCGTCGCCTGGCGCGGATTGGCCGAGAACGTAAGCAGGTATTGCTTAAAGGGTAAAAAGATTTGCGTAGTAGGACAGTTGCAAACGCACAAGTGGACGGACGAAGAGGGGAAACCGCGCGCGTCAATGGATATAATCGCAGAGGACGTCGAATTTTTGTCTAAGACAAACGATAGCGGTGGCGACGGAAAATCTATCGCAAAAAACGATAACGCGCAAAATAGGGCACATTTTGAGCGCGACACGGCATTCGACGTTGACGAGGACGACCTTCCGTTTTGAGGAGAGCGAGCAATGAAATATACGCACGAAAGCGAACAATTAAACGTTCTTTTGGGCAAGAAGGTAAGAATTACGTTATTTGACGGATATGTTTGCATAGGCATTTTACAACGTTCCGAATACAAACAAGGACGTTATGAAGTCGATAATTTCAGTTTCCGCAAAACACACGTTAAAAAGATAGAGGTAGTAAGATGAAAAGTGTTATGTTAGCGGTTCGCCCGAAAGAGTTGAGCGAGTTTTATACTATCGCTAAAAGCGGGAGCGATTGTTGTTGCGGTTGTGTTTGGCACGAAACACCGCTCGAAGAAATGCCTTGCAGAACTTGCACGGGGGAAAGGGAGTATTTATATCGTCCACCCCAGTCGTGGCAATATGTGGAGGAACTAATCGAATAAAAAGTAACATTATAGAGGAAGCGGAAGAAACCGCGATTAAACTTATTCGCGACTTTGAGGAAATGGGCTTTGTGCCTACAACGCTAACGCCTGACCCCGAAAAGACGGCAAAAGAGTGGAAAGAACACCTTGTTGCAGTAATCAAGGAATATGACAATCAGATTGAACAACTTAAATCTCGACTTGTCGAGTATAAAAAGCCGATAGATAAGTTTATAAAAGACTGTGAAGCGCAAGCTGTCAAGGTTTTTGCGAATGTAATAATGGGGCGGTTTCAAGAAGTTTGCCCTATGGACGCAAGTCAAAAAATTACGTTGTTTGACGCAATAGGAATTGTATTAGACGCGTTAAAGGAGTACAAGGAATGACAAAAGAACAAGAAATAAGGGAAATGGCAAGGGCAATTTGCATTGCGTTTCATAGCGACGGTAAGTGCGATTGCGCCGCTACGCTCAAACGCATTTGCGAGGACAGTACGCTTGCCGATTGCAAAACGCTTTATGAAGCGAGTTATCGCAAGCGTAGCATAATTGAGCAACAAACAGCAAGGAGCATAGCAAAGTGGATAGCGTTTCGTGCATTTCACGGCGGGTATGCAGAGCCTGTGCAAAATGTTTTATCCGAATTGTCGGACTTAATTAAGAGAAACTACGGCGTGGAGGTGAGAGAATGACAAAAGCAACGTGGGAGGCGGCGCATATAATGGCGCGGTACATCAAAGACGAAACAGTACGGTGGAATGATTTTGATAAGGTTGTATGCCCGCCCGAAAAAAATGAAAGGCATAGAAAGCCTTTTCGCAGAAGTTTTAGAATGGAACTATTGCGAAAGCGAATTGTATTTGGTAAGGGCAAAAGCAACAAGGGGCGAAGTTAGGTTTATACGGGCAAATTGTCCGTTAAACGCTTTAAGAGCCTATATCAAGGAAACAATCGAGGAAACTTAAGGAGAATAGGAAAAATGAATAAACTCTATGGTGTTAAAGATTTTTTCAAAATAAAGAAAAACGGCATTGAGCCGACTCTCAGTAATTATATAGTCGAGATAGAAGTCGAAAGCGAGACTCGGCAAACAATAACGCTAAAATTTCCCGGCAATGAAAAAGGGGAAAAATACAAAAAGAGAGTTGCGTTCAGTATGTATTATAGGTCATACGATGAAGCGGTGCAGAAAGTCAAAGATACAATGTTATACCTGAAATGCGAGAGCGAAGCAATGATAGAAAAGCGCACAAAACTAATTGCAATATGGGAAACGGTATTGAAAGAAATCGAGGAGGTTGAGAAATGAAGTATAAACGTTTGACGAGTGACATGGAGGAATTGAAATGAAAATTGAACTGAATATCACGGCATACGAAGTCAATGTTTTAAAAAGAGCGCTGCGTACATACCCGAAGCAAAAAAACATTACGGACGATTTGATAGGACTAATCGAATATCAGTACGAAGAAGAAAAGGCGAAGGAAAAGGAGGAGAAAGCAAGGAATGACTTATGAAGAAGTCGGGGCGCTTCTGAATACGCTGAAGGCGACGAGGAGCCGCGCGGACAGAGCCAGGGAGCTCGTGGAAAAGATAGAATCGGATTCGGGCGCAATAGCAAGCGGAATTGCGCCGAAGCTGCCGAGCGGAAACCTCGCCGATAGTAAGGTAGAACGGTTGGCAATAAAGCTGTATGAGGCGGCAGAAGCTTATCGCCGCGCTTTAGACGAATATTTTGAAATCGAGGACAGGCTCACCGAAATCATAAACAACGATTTGACGGACGAGGAGCGTGACATAATCGTGTCGCATTACGTCCTCGGGTATTCGTTTCGGAAGATTGTTAGAGAAATAAATTACTCGGAAAGAATGGTGTTCTACAAATTAGAAGCCGCAAAACGTAAAATAGCTAGAGGACTAAGCGTAAACGATTGGGCTATTGGTTAAAATGCTTATCGGCTCATAA
Source organism: Ruminococcus bicirculans (ex Wegman et al. 2014) (assembly GCA_963642145.1). Lineage (GTDB taxonomy): Bacteria > Bacillota > Clostridia > Christensenellales > DTU072 > Stercoripulliclostridium_A. The sequence continues at coordinate 18,138 of CAVIFU010000021.1, read as the reverse complement.
AAAATAAAAGATTGCAGCTATTGCAGTATATTCCGCGTTATAATGGTATCGTCAAAATACCCACAGGTTGAAAGACCGCAACGTATTTCATTTCTTCCTTTGTGCCAGAACCCGACGCTATCATTTCTCCGGCGTTGGGTTTTTGGTATAAAGAGCTTGACAGATGAGTAATTGAAGTGTAAACTGCCTATTGAAAGGAGGGTATTAGTAAATGCCGAAGAAAATCGGAGCAGGTGGGGAACTGCAAGAATATTACGAGCGTTGGAAATCAAATATAACAACTAATTCATAACTAAATAAACACAAGTCACAAAGCACTATGCGAAAGCACGGTGCTTTTTTAATGCAATAAATGCTAAAACAATGCTAAAACAATGCTAAAACAATGTTATAACGAGGAGGAGCTTATGCAAGTACAAGACATTGGCATATCACAGATTAAACCATACAAGAACAACGCAAAGAAGCATACGGCAACGCAGATAGCGAATGTAGCCGAAAGTATACGGCAGTTCGGTTGGGCGCAGCCGATAGTTGTAGATGGTAACTACACAATAATCATTGGGCATTGTCGGTATTCCGCTGCCGCAAAACTCGGGTTAGCGACTGTGCCGGTAGTAGTAGCGGCTGACCTTACTGCCGAGCAGGTACGGAAACTGCGTAACCTCGATAACAAATTGAACGAAAGCGAGTGGGAGCTCGATTTACTCAAAGACGATATACTCGGTCTCGATTTCGACGGTTTCGATATAAGCTGGGGGATAGAGGAAGAGGGACAGGACTACGAGGAGAAAATGCAAGAATTCCGAGCGCGAATGGAAGCGGGAGAACTGTCCGAAGACAGCGAAGAATATCAAGAATTTTTACAGAAATTCGAGCCAAAGAAAACGACTGACGATTGTTATACACCCGATATAGTTTACGAAGCCGTGGCGGACTATGTGGCAGAATATTACGGAGTAAATAAATGCGATTATATCCGTCCGTTTTATCCGAATGGAGATTACCAAAAAGAGAAATACAAAGACGGTGCAGTTGTTGTGGATAACCCGCCGTTTTCCATAATTTCCAAAATATGCAAGTGGTACAACGAACACAATATAAAATATTTCCTGTTCGCGCCCGCGCTTACGCTTTTTTGCATTCGTGTGGCGCAGAAATTGCCGTGTAACGTGAGCGTAACCTATGAAAACGGGGCAAGGGTCTCGACTTCTTTTGTTACAAATATGGACGAGTATGAAATCAGAACAGACCCCGTATTGTACAAAACTGTAGAAAATGCGAACAAAGAGAACGAAAAGAGACTTAAAGCAGAACTACCAAAATATTCTTACCCGAATGAATTGATAACGGCAACTAAATGCGGGTGGCTTGCAAAATACGGGCAAGTATTAAAACTGCGTGCTTGTGATTGTGTGTGGGTTTCGGAACTTGACGCGCAAAAGAAAACAAAACAGTCGATATTCGGTGGCGGGTATCTGATTTCAGAGAAAGCAGCGGCAGAGAAAGCAGCGGCAGAGAAAGCAGCGGCAGAGAAAGCAGCGGCGCAAGTTTTTGAACTGTCGGAAAGAGAAAAAAATATCATAAAATCGATTGGATAAAAGAGGTGGTTTTGCGGAGTTCCTATATTTAAAATAAAGCGACCGCAAAACTCACGATAAAACGGAGGTGTTTATATGGCGCGACCACGCGCGGAGATAGATAAAAATCAGTTTGAAAAACTCTGCGCTATGATGTGTACCGAAGAGGAAATAGCCGGGTTCTTTGGGGTAAGCGTCGACACCTTGCAACGGTGGTGCAAACGAACGTATGGCGAGGGGTTTGGAGAAACATACAGTGCAAAGAAAGCACGTGGTAAAATTGCCTTACGTCGCTACCAAATGCAACTTGCGGAGAAATATCCGGCAATGGCGATATTCCTCGGTAAGCAGTATCTCGGGCAGGTAGAGCACCCTGAAGAGACCACCGAGGATAACACGGTCAAGGTAGTAATCGAGCGTAAGGTACAAGACCTCAGGGACGAGGGAGCGGACGATGAGTAACATAATAACATACGACCCTATAATCCCGAGGAACTTTGCGCCACTGCTTAGGACAAACAAAGAGAACGGTACGCACCGTATAATCGCGAGAGGTGGACGATACAGCGGAAAAACAACGACGGTGATACAAGAAGCCTTAGAGGGATTTACGACCATTCCCGGGGCAAATATCGTGCTTGCACGTGCCGACGACGTGAAGTTCAGCAAGACAACTTTTCCGACAGTCAAGAAGGAGTTACAGCGTTTCGGTATTGCTAAGTATTGCCATATTCCGAAGCGAACGGGCGATATTATATTCAAGCCGAACGGGAACGTAATTCGATTTATCGCTACGGGCGGCGACGAGCACAGAACGAAAGGACTTGACTTCGAGCATGGCTATGTACACCGCTTTATCCATGACGAAGCGCAGGAGCTCGAGCAGAAATACGAGGTCAAGGGCTGCGAAAAGACGTTGCTGCGTATGATGGGCGAAACCACGAAATGGATATACATATACAACCCGCCGCCGTTCAGAGCGGAGTTCGCGAACGTGTACTTCCCGCAACTCGTGCGAGAGGGGCGTGCGCTCGAAATCTATTCGTCGTGGCAGGAGATACGCAAGTTATTACCGCAAGACGTAATAGACGAGATACTACGCGACAAGAAGAGCGACCTTAACTATTACCTATACGAGTACATGGGCGAGGTTACGGCGACTAACGGGCTTGTATATCCGCAATTTCGCAGGGACAAGCATTGTACTAATATCTACACGCTTATAGCGCAAGGCGACCGTCCTATGGAGCTTATTCTCGGCGTAGACGAGGGTACGGTATTCGATAGTACCTGTGTAACGCCGATAGCGGTCATGTACAGCGGCAGAGCCGTGGTCTTAGGGTGTTTTGAGAAAGACCCGGTAACGGACGGAGCGCAAGCGCCTACGGAGCAATCGCAAGCGTTATATGCGTACTTACGGCGGCTTATAAACAAGTTTCCGTCTCTGCAATACGTTTCGCGGCGTTGGAATTTCGAGTGCGCCGAAGCAGGACAAGCACTCATGAACCAGTTTATTGCGGACACGGGCGGCACGGAAGCGTGCTTACCGGTAAAGGGGAAAAGCATAATGGGAGACATAAAGCGCGTTCGTTCGCTACTTGCGGACGGCGTTTTATTATTCCACGTTGACGCAATCTCGAACAACGACCCCGACACGACGGAAAAGCTTATGGCAGATATAGAGAACTACGTTTTTGACGAAAAGACGTGCACGGTCAAGAAGGGACAACGCGACGATACGATAGACAGCCTCGAGTACGCGACAAAGCTCATATACGACATACCGATTCAAACGATTTAACGGAGGTAAAAAATAAAATGGCAGGATTTGCAAAATCAACGACGGCGTGCATAAACGCACCGAGCCGCAAGCTGTTTGCGCCGATGTTCCGCGCGCGTTGGCAGAATATGCAGAACGTAATCAATGACAGCGCGATTATGGACATGATACCCGAGCCGTACTTAACGTACTATACGGCGTTTACGCGGCAGTGCTTGCAATGGGCGAGCGGATTTGTGCCGGCTTTACATCGGCAGGACTTTTTCTCAACGGGCATAGGCTACACGGTAATAGACATACTTGCGCGCGAATGCATGAACGGCGGCTTTCGTTTCGAGTGCGCGGACAAGACTCTTCTCAACCGAATGGAGCATTGGAAGAAGGCAGTCAATCTTTACGGCGAGTTTTATCGCATGTTCTGGAACTCGAACGCAGGCGGCAACGCTTTTATAACGCTCACGCCGAATGACGGCGAGATATACCCGACCGTATATCCGATAAACCGCTGTCTCAAGTTTGCAATCAACCGTCGAGGCGTTATTACGAGTGCTTTGATACTCAATCGCTTTACCGCAGGCGAAACGGCTTACTACGCGAAAGAACTACGGTTTATGCTGAAAGGCAAGCCTTACTACAAGGTAGCGCTTGCAAAAGGCACGTTGGTTACGTCGCCGACGTGGACGACGGACGTAGTAAAGACCGTACCTGACGAGATAGCCGAGCAATTTGAGTATACATACGGCGAAATCGAGCTTAACACCTGGTACAAGCTCCCCGAGTTTATTACGGGCGTAGGAGTTTACAATATCCGCAATAAGCCTGTATCTGCCGCAATAGCGGACATGCCCGGTTATGCGGACAGCTCGCTTATGACCGCGCTTGATGTGCTATATGCGATAGACTACGACTACACGCAGGCGCAGGTCGACATGTATATGGGCAAATCTCGCGCGCTTATTCCGAAACAATACGGCGGCAACGCGGTGATTAACGTCGGCGGCAGGCAGGGCACAGTCGTTGACGGAGTTTCATTCACCGAAGCGATACAACAGCCTGCGCTCAAGGACGATTTCTATACCGAGATATTTACGGCGAACGGCGAGCCCGTCAAGCCTATGTTTTTGCAGCCTGAGCTGAGGGGCGAGCAGCACAAGTTTATTCGCGACAGTTATCTTGAATTGCTTGCGAGCAAGGTCGGGCTATCGTCGTCCACGCTTGCAAACCACTTGCAATATAACCGAGATAAAACAGCGACGCAGGTCGAGGATGAGCAAACAACGACCGAAAAGACGGTCAATGAGAAGCGCGCGCTTGCAACCGACGAGCTCAATCGCATGCTTACGGACGTAGCTAAGTTTTACGGGTTTGACGACGCGTGCATAGAGATTGCGTGGGGCAGAGCGAGCAGCAATACAGCCGCAGTGAACGACGAGCTTCTAAGGGATTATCAGGCAGGCGTGTTGCCGCTCCGCAAGTACCTTAAAAAGCGTTGGAGCGATTTGTCAGAGGAAGAAGTCGAAGAGTGGGCAACGGAAATCGAAGCCGAACAAAAAGCTGCCGCCGAACGCGAAAGCTTTGGCAGTTCGATATTCGACGATAAGAATTACTACGGCGACGGCGAGGTAAACGACAATGAGAATAGCCAGGGAGAGGTATAACCCCTACGTCGTGCTGATAGAGGACGCGCAGACGGACATTCGCGAGATTGTCCGCAGGGCGTTTCTGTCGAGAGAGCCAAAAGACCGCACGGAAAAGAAACTTGAAAAGGTAATCCGGGAAGCTGTCGGAAGTATCGAGATAGGGCGGCTTAAGCGCGACGTGGCGCAGGCATTGATTGCGTTTGCGAACAAGCAGCGCAGGCTATGGCTTACAATCGGGTTATCGCCCGAGGTTGTAATGTTTCTTGCGACGGAGAGAAGTCGCAAAAATCCTAACCTTCCGCGCCCCGGGCGCGTAGCGGACGAGCTCGCTTCTATACCGACAAACAGCGAAGTAAAGCTTACTTACGATAACGCGAGTAGTCGCGGCGTACCGTTAGGACGGTTTTATTCCGAGGTGTGGAGAGAGCTCGTAGTCCCGGCAATAGAGAGAGCCGCGGCTTCAGTAGCTCTTGACCCGAACGACTATTCGGGTCGGAACAGCCTCAGAAACCTTGCGGAAATGGAAGTGCGCTATCACGACCACCTTGACAACATCGCGGAACTGAAAGCGCGCGGAGTAAGGCTCGTTGTGTGTTCGTCGCACGCGGACTGTTCGAGCCGTTGCGCGCCGTGGCAGGGTCGGGTGTATTCGCTCGACGGGAGCAGCGGAGTAATCGACGGGCACCGTTATGTGCCGCTCGAAACGGCAACCGACATTTGGTACACGACTAAAGCCGGGCGCAGATACAAAAACGGGCTTCTGGGGTTTAACTGTTACGATGATAAAACCGAAGTCTACACGAGCGACGGGTGGAAGCATTTTGCCGAGCTGAACGGCACTGAGCTGTTTTACACGCTCGATACGGCAACAAAGACGAGCGAATGGCAAGAGGCGAGCGAATATTACCGAAGCGAGTATTGCGGCGATATGGTGCACTTTACGAGCGCGACAACGGATATATGCGTAACGCCTAACCACTCAATGCTCGTGTACAGCTCAAAAAAACCGGCATTACGCTTTATCGACGCGGTTGATTGTACGGCGACGCATTTTTTTACGGCAGGACAACAATGGCACGATAACGACGTTAAGACCGTTATACTAGGCGGTAAAACGGTAAACGCTGACTTATATTTTAAGTTTATGGCATATTACCTGGCTGACGGGAGCAGACACGCTGAAACAGCCGTCAAGATAGCCCAGACAAACAATGACGAAATGTATGCGGAGTTGCGCGGACTGCCTTTTAAGGTATGGCGTGATAAAGAAAAAATCGTTATACACGGCAGAGAGCTAGCCGAGGAGCTAGCCGCTTACGGGGTATGCGACAAAAAGTACATACCGGAGACAGTAAAGAACGCTAGCCGACGGCAAATACGCTTGTTTCTATCAGCGTTTATTGCTACAGACGGGTATAAATCGAAACCGCACAATATTGACGGCTATATGCGGCAACCGCATTTAAGCGTGTTTACGACTAGTCGACGCATGGCGGACGACCTTACGGAGTTAGCGATGAAAGCCGGATATAGACCTAAAACCGATACGCTAGAGCCGACGGATAAATCGATAAATTTTAAGAATGGAGCTTATGCAAGCAAAAAGGTGCTGTATGTAATTCACCTTAACAGGCGGACAAACATAACAAAAACATACAAAGTATTCGAACCGTACAGTGGTTACGTTTATTGCGTAACAGTTCCGAACCACACATTGCTTGTGCGAAGGAACGGGCGCACAGTATGGTGCGGAAACTGCAGGCACAGGTTAGAGCCTTACGTCGGGCAGTTGTTGCCGACGGTAACGGCAGCCGAAAGAAAAGCCGAGTACAGGATTACGCTCAATCAGCGCAGGCTCGAGCGCGAAGTAAGACACGCAAAAGTCAATGCGGCAATGAACAAGGGATTAGACAGCGCGGCGTACCGCAATTACTTAGCGCAAGCAAGGGAGGCAAGCAAGCGGTATTCAGCGTATTGCAAGGAAAACGGACGCGCGACTTATCCCATGCGCACCGCAATAATCTGATAAAAAAATCTAAATACGGAGGTATATGTTATGACACATACAAGGAGCCGAGACCACCCTCGGCTTTTTTCATGCAATCAAAACGCCATTGAAAAACAAAACAGGAGGTAAAAAACAAAATGGCATTATTCGGGAAAAAAGAGGAAAAGCCGACGACTTTGGAAGAAGTGCGCAAGGCTTACGAGAACCTGTCCGATGACGACAAGACGGCGTTTCATCAGTCGATTGCCGACAGAGTGCACGAAAGCATAGTCGAGCAGGAAGCGGAGAACGGGCAAAAGGACGGACAGTCCGCGGCCGACCGCGAGCACGAGGCGCTAGGCGAGGAACACGCCGACGGCGAAGGCAAAGCAGACGAGCTTGGTGAGACCGACGACGGCGAGGACAAGGGCAAGGACGCAGCGGAAAAAGCCGCCGAGGACAAGCATGCGGAAGCAGCAAAACCCGAGGCGCCTCGCGAGGATTACGGCGAGAAAATCAGTGCGCTTGAAGCGCGCATTGCAAAACTCGAAGAGGACGCAGGAAAAGCGCCCAAGAAAGCGAGCGAGGAAGAGGCAGACTACCTCACCGCGCTCGAAAGAAAATACAACAACTAAAAAGACATAACAGGAGGTAAAAATTATGTCAAAAACTATTTCTACTTACGGCACCGGCTCGGAGTTCGTTACGAGCGCACTCATGGGACTCGGAGCAACCGAACAGGATAAAAACGGACGTTTCTATCTTGACGGAACTATGGTAAACGCCGAGCTTTCCGACGTTATTGCAGAAGCGATTTACGTCGACGAGATTTTTCGTGATGGGCAGTCGGTGACGGGCAAGTACACCACCGACCGCAAAGCAGGCGCGGTTCGCGTAATGCTCGATACCCCGATTCCGTTCTCGAGCCGTACCGTTTCCTACGGCGGCAGAGCAGGCACCGACGGCAATTCGGGCGTAATCAACAGCAATCCGCCGCTTATGCCTGCCGACGACGAGTTTATGGTATATCTCAATCAGGTCAACGACCAGGCGATGATTTTCGCAGACCTGTCCAAAGAGTATATCCCGCTCGACATCATGGCAAAGAAAATCAGCGGCTATTCCAAGCGCGTTGTCGAGGACCGCTCGGCTTCTACGCTCGCAGAAGTTATCGCGTATGCGTTCTTCCGTTCGCTCAACGACGGCAACAACCTTAAGACCGTTGCTGATATTAAAGCCGACGGGGCTTATGCGGACCTTATCAACGACCTTAACGCGGCGCTTGACGACGGCGACGAAGCGACGGGCGCTCATACGTTCCCGGTGGACGGCAGAACGATTATCGGTCGTCCCGAGTTTATCAACGGCGTTTTCAATCGCAAGTCGGGCGTTATCCTGACGGGCGCAGACCTTGCGCAGTCCATGCTTCGCGAATACAATTTGTCCGTTGATTTCGAGGGCAAGAACTATGTCGGCGCGAACTACAAGGGCTACGCAATGCAATTCAATTGGGTTAGCGCCAACTCGATTATATGGAAACTCGCCGAGAAGTACCTCGGGCTTGCCGACGGCGCGCTTGACAACGTTTACGCTATAGCGGTTTCCAAAGAAGCTACCGCTATGGGTAAAATCGTCGACCTCGGGGTTAAACTTATCGACGCAAACGAGGTTCGCGGCACCAAAGCGCAGCCTCTCAACGTTTGGGGTCACGAGGCGTTTCGTAAGTCTTTCGTCATCGGCAAATCGACTCTTACCAACGACTACCTGTCGTCTACGCTGTCGCTGTCGGCGGACAAGCGTCTTTACCCGATTGCGCCGAAAGCGGCAAACAACGCAAACAAAATCGTCGTTCCGATTTTCGGCGAGGACGGCGTAAGCGTTGTGGGCTACAGAGAAGTTGCCGAAGTTCCCAAGCCGAACGGCGGCAATATTCAGTCGGGGCTTAAACAGGTAGCGGACGTAACCGCTTCCGTAGCGAGTGGCGCGGTTTCTTCGGGTACTAAAGTAACGCTGTCGACCGCTACCGCCGGCGCGGACATCTACTACACGACCAACGGCAGCCAGCCGACAAGCAAGTCGACCAAGTACACCGCGCAGCTGACGATTTCCGCGGCAACGACCGTTAAGGCAATCGCAGTCAAAGCCGGTATGATTCCGTCCGACGTGCAGACTTTCGAGTACACGATTTCGGCATAATCACAAAACAAAAGCAGGGCGTAAAAACCCTGCTTATTTGCCGCAAAAAGCAAGCGGCGGTGCAATTCCGCTATGCGGCGATAAAACTCAAAATAAGCCCGTTTTTGTGGGCGTAGAAAGGAGCTATAAAAATGAGCAACAGCATGACCTACCCGTATGACGACTTGTATATGCGCTACGACAGGCGCACGCACCGATATGTGCTCACCCTGCAATATCTGACGGACGTTGCAGGCGTAGACATCGAGCGCAGAACGCAGCACAACGTACAGAATCAGAACGTGTTAAAAGCCGCGCTTGACAGAATAAGCAACCTTATTTACGGCTATCTCGCAAAGCACAACGACGCGCAGACGCTAAAGTACATAATCGCGAAATGCCCGTCGGCTCGGCAAATCATTATGGACGCTATGGGCGCGCAAGCGGCGTATGTATTCACTGTGGGCGATTTAACGTTGTCAGCAAAGCCCGACGAGCGCGCGGCGTGGCTGGATATGAGCGCGGAAAATACGCTTAACGGCGTTGAGGTTGAGGAAACGGGGCGAGTGCTGACATGCGTCGCGCCGTACCTGTTTAATCCTCCGTCTTACGAACAGGGGGATTATTGATATATGGACATATTGGACATCTTAAAGCCGCGCAGGGGCTTTACGCAAACGGGCAGCTATCGCAGAGTTGCGACGGAAGCCCCGGCGTATTTCGAGTACAAGGACGTTGACTATCCGTCAAAGCGGTGGGGCGACGTTATAAACAACCTTATAACCGACGACGACAGTCGCGTTATTCGCACTATGTGGGATTGCGGTTATGAGGTCAACGGCTTTATATGCACGCAGGACGGCAAGACGTGGACGATTGTCACGATAATTCACGACAACAAGAACGCCGAGAATTTAAGGCTGTTACAGTCAAATCCGTCGGCAGAGTTTGTTATAGGCTTGCAGAACGTGGAAAACCCGAAAAAACTGAGGTGAGATTATGACGCTTACTGACGAGCAATTTCAAAGCGTGTGCGCGGCGGCATTCAAGGCGTTTCAGGCGGCTGTGCCTAACCCTAAGACGCGTTACGTCGCTTACTATACCAATGCTTACGGAAACCGACAGCGCGGTAGTACGGGCAATATGGCGTTCAATGCGAGCAAGCTTGAGTTCCCTGCGTCCGGTACCGCGAAAATTTACGTTGATAAACGCATTGCGCCGTATGTGCCGTACACGAACGAGCCGTGGATAGCGGCGAAATGGAAAGGGCACAAGAACCCGAATGAGGGGTGGTTTAAGCGCGCCGCCGAGATAGTCGCGTTAAGCATAGCACGAAGCATTAACGGCGAAATAATAAAAAAATAGGAGCAGTAGGATATGATAGACATAGCGCAGTTATTGGATTACATAAACGAACAACTGAACAAAACCGCTCCAGACGATGCGGTTTTTCTTATATACGCTGATGGTGGGAATTATAAGCCGTCAAAGTGGGAGCGCAACGAGCTGACGACCTACATTCAGGGCGTGGGGTACATTTCCGACAGTTCGATATTTCCGGTCAACGGGTTATCTATCGCAACGCAGACGTTGTCGGTCACGATAGCCGTACCGATAGACCCGAGTAAGCCGCCCGAGGAAAGTTTTGAGCCTGTCCGCAACGCTCTGAATGCTTTTGTGTCCGCTCCCGGGGTAACGGCAATGACCGACGAAGCCGAACGAATATATAGCGTGTCCGTTTACGGTTCGTCGCCTACGCCCGGTGAAATGGTGCAACGTCCTAGCATAGGACTGTCGATAACCTACTCGATAAACGTTTATTTCTCGTTTATTCAGAATGGCATAAACTCGCTCGATTGCGTATTGACGTTCGAGGGTGAGCAAGTACCGTTTACGGAAATGACCGTTGCCGTCGCGCCCGTAATGGACGGCGGTGCGGTATCGGGATCGGGCGGCGGCGTGGGCAATTACGCAACGTCGTATGCGTTTGAGATACAGGCTTCCGTACCGGCGTTGTCGGGCAGCAAGCTGACAGCCGAGTTTGCAAAATTCCTTTTGTTGAAGCAGTACGGCGTATACGATGTAACGCTGATTTATGCCGGCGTTAAGGGTGAATATAAAATGATATTCGCAACGTCGAACATCACCGCGCGAGGCTTAGAGGGCATAGGTCAGTCAATAACGCTTGTCGAAGCTATTGATTTTAATCAAGGAGCATAGGTAAATGGCTGATAACACATACAAAATCATAATAAAAAACGGTAACGCCGGGAGCGGCAAGAAAAGCCCCGTGGCAAACAACAACGACAGCGCAAAGGGCAAAGATAATACGAATACGGAAACGGGTGGAAGTCATGCCGCGGCAAAGGAAGCGGTAGGTACATATTTCGCGTTTAAGCGCGTAGTTTCGCCGATAGTCACGCAAGCGGTCGAGTACGGCATAAGTACCGTGTCAATACGTACGGGGCGCAGAGAGGAGCAACAGCGGCAACAATTCGTGTACGATACGGCAAGACGTATTTACGGGTTGGGCGAAAGCGTAGCAATCGGGGCGGCTGTCGGCGGTTTGCCGGGCGCGCTCGTAAGCGTAGCGTTGACTCTGGCAAATTCCGCGCTTAGTATTGCATACGCTCAAAAGCGCATAAACCTTGCCGAAAACTTGGATAACGTTACGCTCGGAATGCTTAACGTCCGCGCCGGCGGCGCAGTGGCAACGACGAGCGGAAGCAGGTGATAATATGGCTACTTATTTAACGCAAAACACAATGACTGTGACAATAGACGGCGCGACCTATACGGTGCAAGTGCCGTTTCCGACCAAAATGTCGGCGTTACTCGACGAACAGCTTGACGAGGGGTTTATTCCGCTTGTGCATATTCCCGTTCCGATATTTGCGCCGCAAACGCCCGTAACGCTGACTATATCCAACGCGGCGCAGGGGTCAAGCCTGTCGTTCGACATGGAAGTCTCAACAGACAAAGCAGACGAAACGCCTCCCGGGAGCGGCTTGTATAATCACGAGCTATATCTGATAGAGCGGACTAAAGACTTCGAGGGTTTTATTTCGCGTTCACATGGCTATGTCAACGATTTGGGTCGAATATTTACTACAAACGCAAAATACATAGACCCTGTTGAAACGGGGCTCGAATATCCCCCGAACAGCAATTTATACAAGTCGCCTATTGAAACGGGTAGTGCTATAACGATTTACTCTGTCGAAAATGCGTTCAAAGAACAAATTGAAAAGATAGCAGAGGGTTCCTCTTATCAATTAACAATAGAAGGTGGGACATTGACGGTAAACGGGCAAGAGGTGAGTATTACAGAAAATACGCAATATACGCCGGGGGCAGGCGAGTTGGTAATACGTTATAACAATATAGATGTTTTGATATCACCGCCTCACGGAGGAATATTGGGGGAACCTATTTTTGAAGCAACCTACATTATACAAGTGGTATCGAACATCGAGCCGTTGCCGAAGTGGAATGCAAAAACGGTAGTGGAGCGCGCGCTTGTTGTAGCGGAAACGATACGGAAGAGCGGCACGCCGAGGTACAAGCTTAACGCGGAACAGGCGGCAATACTAGAAAAGATAGAAACGCCCGAATTTCAATTTACGCAAAGTACGTTGCGCGAGGTGTTGCAAGGGGTCGGGGCGTTTATACATGCCGAGCCGCGATTACGCGGCAACGAGGTTTATTTTGATTTTTACGGTGGCAACGAGGCGAACACCGCGCCTGTCGCACCGTATGCTTCGCTAAGCGTACAGCAGGATATAGAGCAATATTGTACGAGTATCGACAGTTCGGTAGATAACCTTGTGAACACGCTGGATTATATCAAGGGAACGCTTACGGAGCCGTATGCGAGCGGTTATAAAACGCTAAGGACGGAAACGGTCTATTATATGCTATCGGAGGATAACGCCGAAATAGGCACTCAACAAAAGGTTCAGGAAGTAATCAAGGTTGAGTGCGGATTTGTCGGGTCGGAAACGCCGCCGATAGATTTGACTCCGTATGTGTACGAGGAAGCGGACTATCAGAGGCTGTCATCATATAGCAGCGTATACCCGGGGAGCAAGGCATACGCAATTTATTATACTCAAGGCGAGAACGACATCAAGGGGTTATTTTTCAAACAAGACAATCCGGTATCGGCGGTATTCTCAAAGTATGCGATACTCAATATTTTGCAAGCTGCTACGGGGAACTCGAAGCTGTCTATAGACAATCTGCGGCTTGCGTTTCGTGTGACTTATCGTCCCATATACAGCGCGAGGGTAAAGCAAAGCAAGTCATACATAAAAGAGGGGACGTTGCCGCGCGCAAAGTCGTATACGCAAGGGCAAAATCTTATTGAGGCTGATTATTACGGCGAGCACCTTAAAGGGGTAGTTGCGCGGCTTGGGAACGTAAGCAAGACTATAACGTATGTGCGCCCCGGAGTGCCCGAATTGCCGAAAGTCGGCACGCTGTATAACGACGGTACGGACGATTACTATATATCCGTCATAGCGGCAGAGTTTTTTCCGTATGTAACGAAAGTGACGTTAGCACTATCGCAGGACTTCAACCGTTATTCGGAATACGTCGGGATAAACTCGGTAAAACGCATGTATGAGGTGTCGGAAAAACAGGCGTTCGACAGTCATATAACTTACGGAGATTACGTCGTTATCGGCGACAAAGTTGCGCAATATTCGGAACCGTTATGTATGTTAAGAAACATAACAGAAATATTTACACAAAAAAACGACTATAAACCTATAACTTTGCTCATAGCGCAAGGTTACGACGCAAGCAACAATGCTATTGAAACGTCGATAGCCTTACCTGTTATGACGGCGGCAATGGGCAACGCCGTTATTCTGGTATCGAAGTTCAAGGACAACTATTCGGCAGGCGACAGTATTACGCACCTGACTTACACGCCCATTGGCGAAGATAATAACATTGACGGATATTTTGTAAACAGCACATCGTACTGTGATGTTTACGGTAATATCGAGTACCTGAAATTAAACTATTATGAGGACGGGACGGCCCCGACGAGTTCACAGTCGCAAGCAACAATTGGCGACAGTTTGCCGAGTGCAAAAAATATTTCGGGTAGCGGTTTGCAAATCTCTACGGGAAGTGATCCGTTATGGATAAAAAAGGGCAGCACCGAAGTTCCGACTGTCGATTATCAGCTTGATTTTGTGACTAATCGCAAGAATATTATCATCGGGTCGGGATTAGCTAAGAACTGTCCGCTAGTAAGCGGCAGCCAATCCGGTCACGGCGCGGTGCTTTACGTCTTGCCGCGCAGGCTCAACAAGTTCGAGCGCAACGTCGACCTTACAGGGGCAACGCTTATTTATGATTACAACGACGGAAGCGGAGGTTTATATGTGACTAGCAGCGGCATTGCGTTTAATGCGCGGATTTCACCCGTAAGCGGCAAATCGTGGGTAATGGTAGACAAAGCAACGAACGAGCTTTTAGTGGGCTGTAACGTTGAAATTTCGCCCGATATGCCAGACATATTAAGCGGCTTGTTCATAACATGTACGCACACGATTTAGCACGAATTTATAAAGAGGAGAATATTTATGAATTCTATTTGACAAACACAAAAAACAAAGTAATATAATAATAGCGAGTCGCCCTGGCGAAACGCTATTGCGATAGAGACAGGACAAGCTCATAGTAGAAGCCGATTGCAAGGCTATAAGGTCGGGCGTAAGTGTACATAGTCGCCCTCCGGGTCTACTAAAAACTGATATAGATGTGCGGCCCTCGTTTATACGCGATAAGTGCTTTTATCGACGGTAGGTTAGAGTTGCGTGTCCGAAAAAGTAGTTTTGCGCGATAAAGGCGTGAAGTATTTGGTGTGGTAATGTACGAGAAGCACGGTATATTGATAGACAGCCGCACGCAAAGAACCGTTCCTTACAGCAAAGCGAAAGTCTAATGAGGTCATATTCGTCGACGAGTATTGACAACTTGTTGTTTGCAGTTTTATACAAAATGTAAGCAAAAACGATAAAAATGTTGACACTTTTATCAAAAAATGTCAACATTTTTTGATAAAAGAAAGGAAAGGAAAGGAAAGGAAAAGAAAGGAAAAGAAAGGAGTCGGTAAATAAGGACTTAGCGGCGGCAAAAATGACGGGCTCGAAACGTATTTAGCCAAAACCGCCACCGGCTACCTATTTTTAAAGACTAAGCAACAAAGAACGTTCTATTACGGAGCGTTCTTTTTCGTATGTAAAAAAACCAACAGGAGGTAAAAATATGGACGAAGAAAAAGCAAGAGCGCTTGAGCGCGCGGAAACGGCGGCGTTGTCGGCTATGGACGAGTGCAAGACCATAGCGGAGTACACGCCGAGGCTGCGGCAGGCAATCGAGCAAGGCGACGAGAGCGCCGCGGCGCATTACCGAGAGATAATAGGCGATGAGATAAATCACGCGCTTATTTTTCTTTTGGCGATATACGCGCAGGCGGCAGAAATCGATGTGCCCGGCGACGGGTTGGAGGGTATCGGGCTATGATTGTGTATGTAAACACGAGCGGCACGGCTATATCGGTGCAGCCGTCGCCCGTTTATCAGGGGTCGAGCCTTAGCGGCGCGCTGTACTTCGTTGCGCCGTTTCCTACGACTAACGCGGTAAGCGTGGCGTTCACTCTGCCGAACGGCGACGCGACTAAGGTCTATCCGATGACTTCCGTAGCGGAGCTCCCGGGCGTTATGGACGGGCTTGGCGACGAGTTCAGCGTGTGGGAGTGGCAGGTGGACGACGCGTTGATTACCACTCACGCAGGAACGGTAACGGCGCAGTTTGCGGTGACGTACAACGGCAAGCCCGTGACGACCGCCGCCATAAACTTCACCGTCCAGGAGGGCGTATTTCCGCTACCGCCCGACGAACCGAGCGCGGACGAGTGGCAAACGCTTATAAACCTGTACGGCAAGCTGTCGGGGCGCGTAACTGCGCTCGAGGACAGAGAACAGCAAAAGGTACTGGTCGACTTTACCGTCGACGATACCACAGGCAAGGGCATAAAGTATTATTCGGACGGCTCGACGGCGATGGTGCAATTTCCTACGGGCGGCGAAGCTCCGAGCGGAGCAAGCGGCTTGCTAAAAATAATGTCGTTCACCTCGGACAGTTGGGTCGAGTCGGATAGCGGCGTTTACGAGCTTGCATTCGGCGCACAGCAAACGGGCTTTGCTAATTCAGACTACGTTGCGATGTCAGGCATAAACGGCTCGGCAACCTATGAAGCAGGCACGGAAACGACGGCTTCTGAGCGCGAGGGCTTGTTTACGCTTGCCGACAGTATATTCCAGGGCAGCGACGGTTCGATGTTACTTACGGCAAATGCGCCTTACGCCGGGCGAGTGGCGGTTATCGGCGGCGATATAACCTTAGGACAAACGGTAACGGACGCGGCTTACGACCTCACAACGCACATACTCACGATAAGCTTTGCTAACGGGAGCAAGAAGCAAATACCGTTTGAAACAAACGTGTCGCAGTTCAATAACGACGCAGGGTATCAGACGGCGGCAGAGGTGCAGGCGGCTGTATCGAGCGAGGAATCGGCAAGAAAGGCCGCCGACGAACAACTACAAAGTCAGATTACGCAGAATACGGGCAATATTTCCACGCTTGAAACGGGGCTTGACGAGGCGAATACCGCCATAGACGGCTTGCGAGCGGACATTGACTCGAAAGAGCATTTTCGGGGCTATTACGCGACCACGGCAGAGGTACTGGCTATAACCGACCCGTCGTCCGGGGATTACGCGTACAACGCGCAAACGGGCACTAAGTGGGTTTACGGGCTTATTAGTGCCGATACCTATGAGTGGGTAGATACGCACGTAGAGGTCCCTGACCAGGTAACGCCAAAAAGCACGACAACGCCGCTTATGGACGGAACAGCCGCAGTGGGTGCTGAGAACGCGTATGCCGCAGGCGACCACCGGCACCCGACCGATACGACGCGCGCGGCAGCAAGCGCGCTTAATGAGCACGTTGCAGACAAAAACAATCCGCACGAAGTGACGCCGGCTCAAATCGGAGCGCAACCGGCAGGTAATTATGTAACTGTCGAAAATGACGCGGCTGTTTATGATTATTCCGGTACGCTACAAACGCTGTCAGCGCTCGCCTCGGCAGTACTTGCGGCGCACCCGAAAGTCTTGCGCGTTTCGTATACCTCTATTCCAACAAGTCTAATAACACCGCCGACAGGGCTTAACTACGGCAACGCGTTCTATCTATTCAGAGTACTTGCAAGACAGAGTATGGTCAGTAGCACGAGCACCCTCGCAGTTATCGAGGTCACGTTCGAGAATGTATCGACCTCAACGACAGGAATCCGTCCTGTCGGGTATATCCGTCAGGGCAAAGGTGGCAGTCTATCGACGTGGTGGTGGAGCGGTTGGACGAGCGACGAGTTTCAGGAAAAACTTGTCAGCGGCACGAATATCAAGACCGTAAACGGCGCAAGCCTGCTTGGTAGCGGTAATATCGTTATCAATACCGAAGTTACTAAGTATGCCTACACGACCACAACGGACGATTGGACGGCGCAAACGGGCGGAAAGTATACTTACACAATATCGGCAAATACGCACGGCGTAGGCATTTATCCCGTTGTCACGGTATTCAATAACGGCGCAGAAGTTTCGCTCGGCGTGAGCGTAGACAGTTCGGGCAACGTAACGTTGACATCGACGACGGCAGATTACTTTGAGATTATAATCGTATAAGGAGTGTATTATGAAAGTTTATCAGGATATAGAACTAAAGGGCGACGGCGCAGTCATTCAGTACAAAAACAGCAACGGCGACGGTTTCAAAGCGAACGCGGACGGATTAAGTAACATTCGCGAAAACGTGGAATATTCAACGCTTGATGAAAGCGAAAGCACAAAGTTGTGGATAGGAAACAAACTATACCCCGTCGGA
>CAVIFU010000020.1:0-33648 GCA_963642145.1 Ruminococcus bicirculans (ex Wegman et al. 2014) | reverse complement strand
CGGCGTGATAGCGCCCCTCATGGGCGAAGCCTTGCAAAGCAAGGGCGCGGAGCAAATCCCGTCACCTCGACCACTACAAAGAAACGGTACGAGTTTACGTACCGTTTTTGTTTGTGACAGGATCCGAACGCGGAGGATTTTTTCAATCTTTCGCGTCGGTTTTAACTGAAATCCTTTTGGTTCTGCGCAAGTTTACCCTATTATCTACCCTCTACCGCGAAGCGCTCTCGGCGTCCTGCTGCTCTTTGAGGGATTTGAGGATGTTGCCGTTTTCGACAACTTGCGCTTCCGTCAACGGATAGAAGAAAAACGGTATCGTGCCGAGCAAGCAACTTATCGCCGGGATGATTGTGATGGCAAAATATGCGCCCTTGCGGATCGTTTGCGTGATAACGGCGCCCTCTTCGTATCTGACCACAAGCATGACCACCATGAACGCAAGGGTGGAAATCGCGTTCATAAGCTTGCCGGAGAACGTTAGCGCGCTGAAACAAACGCCCTCGTTGCGCTCGCCTGTTTTGACTTGCACGTAGTCTACCGAGTCCGCGATCATTGCCGTTTGAAGTACCGTGAAGAACCCCAAAGAAAAGCCCGTAAGGAATATCGCGCCGATTATCACGTAGAACTCGGTAAGAGGTATGAAGTACATGGCTGTGTAGACGATGACCGAGAATAACGACGAATATATCATCAGATTCTTTTTGCTGACCTTTTTGAGGATAAACGGACTGACTACCGTCGCCAAAATCATGGAAACAAGTATCGCGGCTCCCATGAATATGAATTTATCCTCGTCTCCGAAGCTTATGAGCGCGACAGTTGCTCCGCTGACCTGTATAAGCGTTCTGCCAAAGCCCAAAACACTGCCGAGTAAAATTATAAGCAGCGGTTTATTGGCTTTGAGCGCTTTGAATATATCTTTGAGCGACGCGTCCTTGTTGGTATTGACGACGCGCTCCTTCGTCCCGAAAAACGCCAGCGAGAATAAGCCCATGCCGACTACCACAACTACTACCGTGGCTATAATCCAGCCCTGCTTGGTTGTTTCTCCGCCTCCGCTGAACCAGCCTGCCATGTTGGCGCCGATAAGTGTGATTACTCCTAAGCCTACGTTGCCGAAAGTACGCGCGAACGAAATGAGTTTGGTACGCTCTTCCGTATCCGGCGTCATTGCCCCGGAAAGTCCCCAGTAAGGCACGTCGCAGATGGTGTACGCCGCGTCCCACAAAAGATAACATATTCCGAAAACCGTCAGTTTGGCACCCTGACTCCAACCGGACGGGATAGCAAACAGCGCAATTGTGAGCAAAGCGACAGGCACGATGCTGATTAAAATAAACGGGCGCATTTTGCCCCCGCTCTTGAATTGCATCCTGTCTATCAGTAATCCCATCAAAGGATCGTTGACGGCGTCCCAAACCTTGGCAACGGTGAGTATCACCGTCAGGATACCGAGGCTTTCGAGCGACAAGCCCATGTAGCCGTAAATTACCGTCATTAAGAAGGTATTTACAAACGTGATGGTGAGGTTTTGACCGAACCCGGCTAAACCATAACTGATTTTTTCCTTAAGCGGCAAACGGTTATAATCCATTTTTCTACCTCCTAAAATGTGATTTTTTTGCGTTTTTCCTCCATAACGCAATATAATTATAACATATGAGCTTTTGTAATGCAATACCGATATTTTGGGAAAATCGGTATTGACTTAAACCCGAAACGGTTATACAATATCTATATAAACAAAGTACTCTATAAGGAGTGATACATATGGAACACACGTACGACGTAGTAGTAGTCGGCGCCGGTAACGGCGGACTTGTAGCCGCCGCCAAATGCGCCAAGGAAGGGCTTAAAACGCTCCTCCTGGAAAAGCACAACCTCCCGGGCGGCAGCGCGTCCACATTCAAAAGAGGTCGCTTTGAATTTGAGCCGAGTTTGCATGAATTGTGCTCGGTGGGTACCGCAAGCGCACCCAAAGATGTCTACAAAATATTCGAGGATCTCGAAACAAAGATCAATTGGCAATACGAGCACGCCACCTTCCGCCACGTTTCACATGGCAAAAACGGATTCGACGTCAAGCTTCGTGCCGGAGAAGAAGAATTCTGCGACGATATGGAAAAAGCCGTTCCCGGTTGCCGTGCCTCGGTCAAAGCATTGTTCGATTTGTGCCGCAAAGATGACGCCGCTCTTGCATATGTCATGGAAAAGAAGGGCAAGCCCAACGCGCTCGTTATGGTGTTTAAGCACGGCGACTTCATGAAAGTTGCTTCCCACAGCGCTGAAGAAGTGGAAATCGCCCTCGGCATGCCGGAGAAGGCTCGCGACATAGTCAACACATATTGGTGCTACCTCGGCATTCCGACAGACGAACTCAACGCCATGCACTACCTATCGATGGTATCGTCCTACGTCATCGACGGAGCCGCGATGCCGCACGATCGCTCGCATGAGCTGAGCCTCGCCCTCGAAAAGTCGCTGAGAGACCACGGCGGTGACGTTTGGTATAACAGCGAAGTAACCGAATTCCTCTATGACGCGGACGGCTCCTGCGTGGGCGTCAAAATCGCTTCCGGTGAAGAAATCCGCGCAAAACAAGTCATCTCCAACGTTATCCCCAACAACGTATACGGCATGAGCGACAGGAAATTCGTGCCGGAAAGAGAGCTCAAACTCGCCAATGCGCGTAAATTCGGCATTACGTTTGTCACCATTTACTTGGGACTCGACGCGTCCGCCGAAGAGCTCGGAATAAACGACTATACGGTGTTTATATCCTCATGCGCCAACCCGAGAGAGCAATACGACAATCGCGACAAAGGCGCGTACTACGTCGTCAACTGCCTGAACAAAGTCATTCCCGAGGCTTCACCCGAAGGCACGAGCATGTTGTTCTTCACCATACCGATGTACGGTAACGAGCTCCCCGCCGACTTGACTCCCGAAAACTACAAGAAGTTCAAAAATTACGTTGCCGAAAAATTTATACGCGATTACGAAAAAGTAATGAATGTAAACGTTCTCGATCACATCGAGGAAATATCCGTGGCTACGCCGGTGACGTTTGCAAGGTATTTAGGCACTCCGGACGGCGAAATCTACGGTTACGACAACGCCGGTTGGGATAGCGTAATTACGCGTACTTCGGCTTTCAATACGGACTTTGCGGTCAAGGGACTGACATATTGCGGAGGTCACGCGCAACGCGGAGACGGTTATTCGTCCGCATACATCACCGGATATGCCGCGGCAAATAAGGTGATTAAGATACTCAAAGGAGGTAACAACTAATGAAAAAACCCAATTTATCCTCTTTAAGCTTGGGAGATTTCCTAAAAGTCAATGCGGACAGAACCGCACGTATAGAAAATTCGAGCACGGAATTCGTCGCTCCCTTGGATAGCCACAAGGCAAACCGCTTGGCAAAAGCTTTGCACCCCGTATCGCAAAACGTCGTCGTATCCGAAATCGTCGAGCATAGCCCGGACGTCAAGAGCTATATCCTGACTCCCGATACCGAAGCCGGCACAACGAGTCTTGCTTACTTCTCGGCAGGTCAGTACATCTGCGTTAATCTCAGCGTCGGCAAGGCGGTGTTGAGCCGCCCCTACTCCCTATCCTCTTCTCCGAAAATGGCTACGCAAGGCAAGTACAGACTGACTGTCAAGAGGTCCCAAGGCGGTCTTGCAAGCAACTACATTTTGGATAATTGGATGGTGGGCTCTCGCGTTACGGTATCCGCACCCAACGGTGACTTTACATACGAGCCGCTACGCGACGCCAAACATATTTTGGGCATAGCCGGCGGTTCGGGCGTCACTCCGTTTATATCCTTAGCTCACGCCATCGCCGACGGCGACGAGGACGCTTCTTTGACGTTACTTTGCGGTAACAGAACGGCAGCCGATATACTCTTCCGCGACGAGCTTGACGAAATAACCGCAAACTCTCCAAAAGTAAAGGTCGTCCACGTCCTCTCCGCAGAAGAAAAAGAAGGCTATGAGCACGGCTTTATCGACATCGATAAAATCAAAAAGTATCTGCCGAAAGGCGCGTATTCCGTATTCGTTTGCGGACCGCAAGCCATGTACGACTCTATGGACAAAGCTCTGCCGGAATTAGCCTTGCGCCATAAATTCATACGTAAGGAAGTATTCGGAGAATATCATCACCCGGAACGCAATGCAGATTATCCCGCAAATGTAAGAGATAACGTCAATATAACCGTCATCATTCGCGGCGAAAAGAATACGATTACCGCAAGCGCAAGCGATACCATACTGAGCGCTATCGAAAAAGCCGGTATACCCGCTCCCGCGCATTGCAGAAGCGGAATATGCGGATGGTGCCGCGCTCGTCTCGTAAACGGCACGGTGTATGTGCCCTCTTCCGTTGACGGCAGAAAGCTCGCCGACTACGCCTACGGCTACATACATCCCTGCTGCACATTCCCGACAAGCGACATAGAAATAGAAGTAATGCCCGTCCCCGCGAAAGCATAAACCGATATTAAATCAAGGAGCTCGAAACAAACTTCGAGCTCCTTGTATCGATTCTATACATCAAGAACGTTCAGAATTCTTTTGAACGTGTCTTGTCCGTCAAGGCAAGTGTCTATGAGGAACCCTTTTTCTTGTTGCCAATTCGCAAGCCCGCGATAATAGAAAGACTTTTTGGAATCTTCTATAATAAAAGGAATTATATTGAATCTAAGACACTCTTTTAAGGCAATCAATCTGCCGACTCTTCCGTTTCCGTCTTGGAACGGGTGAATATATTCAAATTCGGCGTGAAGCTCGATAATATCGTCGATTGTTATATTGCTTTTAGAGTTGAAATCCGTAACGAATTTATCTATGGCTGTGTGTACTTCGCTCGGCTTGCACGTTTCTCTTCCGCCGACGGTATTTGCTCGTTTTTTATAATCTCCCACGGCAAACCAATCAAGAGAAGAATCTTTAGTTCCCTGTTTCAATAGCAAATGAAGAGGCTTGATAATATCTTCGCTCAAAGGCTCCAACGCCTTATCGATTACATAATCGATTGCACGGAAATGATTGCTTGTTTCAATAATATCGTCAACCGGAATACTTTCGCCGACGTCAATCGTTCTCGTTTCAAATATCAGCCTTGTTTGATCTTCCGTAAGCTTAGAACCTTCGATATGGTTAGAGTTATAGGTCATTCCGACTTGTAATTCATGATAAAGCCCGCCTGAGATTTTGGCTTCTTTTTCTTCACGCAGAATTTGTAAGATATGATTATCGCAAATCTCTCTACGCAAATCGCCGGGATTGCAGTGCAAGAAATTTGCTATTCTGACAAGAACGTTATTCGCGATTTTTTCACCCTTTGAAATTTTAGCTATAGTTCTGGATGATATGCCGAGTTTGGTAGTCAAGTCGGACTTGGTTAAACCAATTTCATTGAGCTGATTTTCTAATGGCTTATAAGAATACATATCCGCCTCCCTATTTCTTTACTTATTATACACCGACAAGGGCAGAAAGTAAAGATAAAAAAGAAAAAAGTAAAGACTCCATATTTAATTGCCTTTCGTTGTTGCAGTTGTAGCACAAATCGGTGGCAATAGCAACCGCCGCGAAAAACAGCTCGTTTATTTTTGTATATTGCTTAGTCCTTTTCTAAAATAGATTTTTGGCAACTCTGCCACTTTTCTATTCTATTATACCGATTCAAAGAGATACTATCAAGTCCTTTTGCTGTATAGCTCATAATTTTCAAAAGGTAATTCTCTTTAAGGTTTTCTTGTAACTTTTCGGAAGACCGATTATACCCGATTTTCGGGATGAGCCGCTTCTGTCGCAATATGTTTATAATTCACCAATTCAACGGCTCATTACGCAACATCATTCTTTTCTCTTGATTTTTGGTGCGACGTGTGCTAAAATGATTGAGAATAAGAACATAAGGAGATATTTATATGAAGCATATCAAGACCGTTGCAACACGTAATCTTTGCGAGTCCGCCGTTAAAGGCGGTTGCGGTGAGTGCCAAACTTCCTGCCAATCCGCTTGCAAGACCAGCTGTGGTATCGCCAACCAAAAGTGCGAAAATACCAAAGAAAGCAAATAGCTTTTTCACCGCTTATTACGGCTCGTTATGCTTAGCGTAGCGAGCTATAATTTTTTATAGAGAAAATGATCCATCAATATAAATTAAACGGCTACGACATCGTGCTCGACTCCGCCTCGGGCTCCGTCCACCTCGTGGACGATATCGCATACGACATTATAGAAATATTTTTGTCCGGCTCCAAAACCGACGTCGTGAACGCAATTGCAAAAAAATATCCTTCGGAAAGCATCGAAGACATAGCCGAGTGCTATGACGAAATCGTCACGCTCAAAGAAAACGGTCAGCTGTTTGCAGAAGATAACTTTGAACCTCTCGCGCCCAAACTCAAAGAAAAAAGCGCGGGTATAGTCAAAGCCCTCTGCTTGCACGTGGCTCACTCCTGCAACCTCAATTGCTCGTACTGCTTTGCAAGCCAAGGCAAGTACCATGGGGAACGCGCCATAATGAGTTATGAAGTAGGTAAGCAAGCACTTGATTTTTTGGTAGCCCATTCCGGCACGCGCAGGAACCTTGAAGTGGACTTTTTCGGCGGTGAACCGCTATTAAACTTTGACGTTGTCAAGCAACTCGTAGCGTATGCGCGCTCGATAGAAAAGGCTCACAACAAGAACTTCCGCTTTACTCTGACTACCAACGGCATGCTCATTGACGACGATGTAATCGACTTTGCCAACAAAGAGATGAGTAACGTCGTCCTGTCCTTGGACGGGCGCAAGGAAGTGCATGACAGATTCCGCGTCGACTATGCCGGCAACGGCAGTTACGATAGGATCGTTCCTCTATTCCAAAAGCTCGTTAAGGCGCGCGGAAACAAAAATTATTACATGCGCGGCACGTTCACCCATCACAACCCCGACTTCCTGAATGACATAAAAACGATGCTCGATTTGGGCTTCACTGAGCTCAGCATGGAGCCTGTGGTTTGCGCGGAGAATTCTCCATCCGCTCTCACCGCGGAAGATTTGCCGATCGTCCTTAACCAATACGAGGAGCTTGCGAAGTTGCTGATAGAGCGTCGCAAAGAGGGTAGACCGTTTACTTTCTACCACTACATGATAGACCTCAAAGGCGGACCTTGCATTTACAAGCGCATCTCCGGTTGCGGAAGCGGCACGGAATACATGGCGGTTACTCCGCAAGGAGATCTCTACCCCTGCCATCAGTTTGTGGGTGAAGAGAAATTCCGTCTCGGCAACGTCTATGAGGGCGTTACCAATACGACAATGCAAAACGAATTCGCCAAATGCAATGTTTATACGCGTTCCGAGTGCCGCGATTGCTGGGCAAAACTGTATTGCTCGGGCGGATGTGCCGCAAACGCCTACCATGCGACGGGCTCGGTAAACGGCGTATACAAGTATGGTTGCGAACTCTTCAAAAAACGCATGGAGTGCGCCATCATGGCAGAACTCGCAAAAGAGGACGAATGAATACACCCGTTGCGGACTTCATAAACGAATACCGCTTGCAATCGAATAGATTCCATATGCCCGGGCATAAGGGACGGCTTACCGCCGACGATATTACGGAAGTGGACGGCGCGGACGTGCTGTACTCGCCGAGCGGAATTATACTCGAAAGCGAAAACAACGCTTCGGAAATTTTTGGTAGCGGTAGGACGATTTACTCTACGGAAGGCTCCTCTCTGAGCATACGCGCAACGCTGTATATGCTCAAAATGTATGCCGAATCGCTACATAAGGCACCCCAAATATTGGCATATAGGAACGTGCATTCCTCTTTTATTTCCGCTTGCGCGCTATCGGACCTAAGCCCTACGTGGCTGTACGGCGACGAAAGAAACTTGATAAGCACGCACATCGATCTCGATGAGTTGAACGCTCTTCTTCGCGACCTAAACCCCGTGGCTTGCTACGTCACAAGCCCCGATTACTTGGGCAACGTCGCGGACGTCCGAGCGGTAAGCGATCTTTGCAAAAAACACGGCGCCCTACTCATCGTAGACAACGCGCACGGAGCCTATCTCAAGTTTTTACCTAAATCTCGGCACCCGTTGGATCTCGGCGCGGATATTTGCATAGATTCGGCGCACAAGACGCTTCCCTGTCTGACCGGCGCGGGATATCTGCATATAAGCAAAACGGCGCCTTCGTTTTTTGCCGAAAACGCCGATGACGCCATGCGTTTGTTTGCGTCTACAAGTCCGTCATATCTGATTTTGAAATCTCTTGACGAATTCAACGCGAAAGCCGAAACCTACAAAAACGATATTCTTTCGACCGTCAATGCCGTGGACAACCTGAAAACGCGCCTGTCAAACGTCGGGTACGATTTAATCGGGAACGAGCCGCTCAAAATCACGTTGGCGACTAAATCCTATGGTTATACCGGCACGGAAACCGCGAAAATACTCTTGAATAACGGCGTCTGCGCCGAATTCCACGATAAAGATTACCTGACTTTGATGTTCTCGCCGTGCAACTCGAACGCCGATATCGAATGTTTGGGAGATATTTTGACGAAGATACCTCGGCGTGCAAAAATACTCGATTTGCCACCCGTTTTGCCAAAAGGCACTCGGATCATGTCCGTTCGGGAAGCCGTGTTTGCTCCGTCCGAAACCGTCGCAGCCATGAACGCGAAAGGCAGAGTCCTCGGAAACCTGACTTGCTCTTGTCCGCCTGCCGTACCCGTTGCCGTTTGCGGCGAACTCATAACCGAAGACGTCATAAACGCCCTCTCGTATTACGGTCTCGATTACGTTAAAGTCGTAAAATAAATTATTCTTTTAATCCCAAAACTTCTAAAATTTTGTATGCCGTGGCTTGGGCGCTCTCCGCGCTCTCGACGGTGACGTCCGCACATTCGCGGTATATCGGCTCGCGCTCTTTGTAGAGTGCCTCTACTCCGCGCGCTCCGCTTATCGGGCGGTTGCGTGTGGAAAGCTCCGATATGTCTCTATCGATAAAAACCACCGCGCCGTTGGCTTTGAGCAATCGGCGGTTACGCTCGGAAAGTACGCTTCCGCCGCCTGTCGCGATGACGGCTCCGAGCCTCGACGCACACGACTCTATGCATATCGTTTCTTTTTTGCGAAATTCGGCTTCGCCTTCTTCCAAAATTATCTCGGACGGAGTGCGGTTGAATTGTTTGGCTATCTCTTCATCCGTATCGATGTAATCCTTGCCGGTAAGCTTGGCTAAGCGTTTGGCAACGCTGCTTTTACCTGCTCCCGGCATCCCTATCAAAACTATATTACGTTTTGCCCTATAAATCGAGTCATATACGGCGCGCGTCACGTAATCGGGAACGGCTTTGCCGGTATAATACTCATACGACTTGACGCCTTGCTTGACAAGCATGCCGAGCCCGTTGCCGGCAGCAATGCCCGCCTCTCGCGCGCGACGTACAAGCGCCGTCGTCAACGGATTGTATACCGCGTCGAACACCCCCTCAACGTGCGTAAGTCTGCTTATATTTATGGGGGAACCGTCTATATCCGGGAACATCCCTACCGGCGTGGTGTTTATGATTACTTCCGCCGAATTATCGCCGTATAACGCCTCGTAATTGTATTCGCCCGAACGCGAAACGACTTTGACCTCCTCGGCGCCTGCCGTCCTCGCTACGTATTGCGCCGTCTTCGACGTCCCTCCGCTACCGAGTATCGCTACGCGTTTGGCTTTCAAGCTTATGCCGAGCGCGTCTATTGCATATCTCATGCCGTCAACGTCCGTATTGTAGCCGTACAGTACTCCGTCCCGATTGACGATGGTATTTACCGCGCCTATCGCCGACGCCTCCTCAGATATGTGATCGAGCATGGGCATGACAGTTTGCTTGTACGGTATGGTGACGTTGAGCCCGGAATACTCCTTGGCGGCAATGAATTTACCTAACTCCGCATCCGTAGCAAACGTCCTAACTCCGTAATCGAGTCCGAGTCTGATGTATATGTCCGGAGAAAGCGTATGCGGCAAAGATTTGCCTATAACGTAATAATTGCCTTCGAGCGCCTTCTGTATCGCCTTGCTCTCCGAAAAAATAAAGCCGTACAACGATTTGACAAGCTCACCGTCGGCACCTCCGAGTAAGGATAACTTATCCAAAATCCGCGCTTCCCTGTCGGCGTGTTCGAGCGCGACGTCGTGCTCCTTTTTGTACATGCCCACCTCTCTGACAAGCGCGATACGCTTGACATACAGGCGCGTGAGCTCTTTGTCCACTTCGTCTATCAATTGTCTGATCTCGTTGAGTTCCATTGTTCCTCCGACAAAATAAGCGCGTATACGGCGCATGCAACGGCACTCTCTACGGGCGCTACCGCGCGTGGCACGATGCACGCGTCGTGCCTACCTTTGACGCTTAACGTGGCGTCGCTTGCGGACGACAAGTCCACGGTACGTTGTTCTATAGATATTGACGGAGTCGGGCGCAACGCGACGCCCACGGTTATCGGCATACCGTTGGATATGCCGCCGTTAATTCCTCCGCTATTGTTAGTTTGGGTTACTATTCTACCGTCTTTTGCGTACCTAAATGCATCGTTTGCGCCACTTCCCGTTGCTTCGGCAAATCCGAATCCGAGTCCGAATTCGACGCCCTTTACCCCGGGAACGCCGTACAGCCAATAGGCAACTTCGCTTTCTATTCCGCCTGTGAACGCGTCTCCGATACCTACAGGCATGCCGTTTACGACGCACTCTACTCTACCGCCTACGCTGTCACCCGAGCGTTTGGCTTCCGAAACTCTCGCCGTCATCTCGGACATCGCCGACAGCGAATATATCTCGGTATAGTCGGACGACATTATCTCCGCGACGTCGGTATCCTTGTAGGATTTTCCATGTACTCCGCCTATCTCCGAAACGTAGGCTTTGACGGTTATTCCGCGTTTGCCGAGCTCGGTTTTTGCAATGGCTCCGGCTATGCACAGCCCTGCCGTCATTCTGCCGGAAAACTTGCCGCCTCCCGAAAATGCCTTGCCGTACTTAACGACGGATACGTAATCCGCGTGCGACGGACGCGGTTTGACGGAAAACTCGGAGTAATCGCTGCTTCTTACGTTGGAATTTTCTATTTCAGCTACGATGACGCCGCCGTCGGCGACTCCTTGCGACACACCCGAAATAAATTCCGCGACGTCCGCTTCCTTGCGCGGAGTAGACCACGGCGAATCGGTAGCGCTCCTGCGCGCAAGCATTTTTTGCACGGCGGAACAGCTTATTTCCGTGCCCGCGGGCACGCCGTAGATTCTGACGCCGACAGCCCTCTCATGCGAACCGCCGTATAACTCAACGTCGAACTTCCTATTCATCGATCCTACCTCCGAGCGAAATGTAGTCCTTCCAAAAATCGGGATACGACTTTTTGACGCAATCCGGCTCCGTCACGGTAGTTATGCCGTCCGCAACGGCGCCGCCTATGGCTCCCGACATGGTTATACGATGATCGCCGGCGGAATTTATCACGCCTCCTCCGAGTTTGCCTTTGCCGTAAATTCTAAGCTCGTCCGCACTTACCGCAACGTCCGCGCCGAAAGACAAAAGCATATCGGATATCGTTTTGACCCTATCGCTTTCTTTGAGCCTCAGTCTGCTTATGCCGCGGATTACCGACTCGCCCTGCGCGCAAGCAAGCGCGATAGCGACAGCCGGGACCAGATCCGGACAACCGTCGGCGTTGAATTCTATACCGTGCAAACGACTGCTCTTTGCATGCACCTTGCCGTCAGACACCGTTATATCTCCGCCTGCGCTACGCAAGATTTCAACTATCGCGGAATCCGGTTGTAACGAAGGGTATTCGAGTCCGCTAACGGCAATATCTCCGCCTGCAACGCCTGCCGATATCCAAAAAGAAGCGCCGCTCCAATCGCCTTCCGCCGTAAACGCACGCACGCCGTTATCCCCCGATTTTACATGATAAACGCCGTCGCTATGCGATATTTCAAATCCGTATTCCGTAAGCGTTTTTACCGTCATATCTACGTATCCCGTCGAACCGCCACCGCCCGTAACGCTCAACGTGCCGCCCCCGAGCAGGCAAACGGCATAAAGAGCGCCGGTAACGTATTGCGAACTTTCGGTCGCGTCAAGGGTTAAGTCCTCGGAATCGATTTTGCCGCTTACGGTTATGGGAAAACCTCCGTCTTTAAGCCTTACACCTACCGCGCCGAGACAATTTTTAAGTCCCGTGAGCGGACGCTCACCGAGTCTGTTCTTCCCGTAGAAATGCGCTTCTACTCCGAGTGCGGCGCTCACTGAAACTGCAAATCTCAGCGTAGACCCGGACTCCCCGACGTCTACCGTTATATTGTTGCGATACGCTGTCGGCGGTGACAAAACCACTCCGCCGTCTATAAATTTTTTCTTAACTCCGAGTGCTTCCAAAAAACGCAACGTCGCGCATATATCATCGCCGTTTAGGTCCCCGTAAATCGTTATAGGGTCACCCGAAAACAGCGATAACAGCAACAGTCTGTGCACGTGCGATTTGGATGAAGGCGCAACCGCAACGCCCGATAAGCGACTTTCGGTTACGCGTAGGGAGCTCATTTTTTTCTCCTTGCGCGCTCCGCGTTTTCCTTGCGCGCGGTGCCCTCTTCGAGCATACTTTTGAGCTTATCGACGTCGCTTGACGCAATGGCTTCCCGGTACTCGGTGAGCCTGTAAATCATGTCGTCAAGCATAACTAAAAGATTGTCGGAATTTTCCAAAAACAATTCCGTCCACAAGTTCGCGTCGAGCTTGGCTACTCGCGTTAAATCTCTGAAACTTCCCGCGGAAAACCCCGTATGTTCGGTGGCTACGGGATTTAGCATGTAAGCGGATGAAACGACGTGCGCAAGCTGCGACGTGAACGCTATCATTTTGTCGTGCTCTTCTTTGGAAGTGACGTTGACGTCCTCGCAACCGACTTCTCGGAAAAATGTCGAAAGAGCGTCTACCGCACAGAGATCGCCGAGCGTTACCGGCGTCAGGATAATGTAAGCCTTTTCAAACAGACTTGCCGTGGAATGCGCCACTCCCGAATACTCTCTGCCTGCCATCGGATGGCAACCCACGAAATAAACGTCGCCGTTTTCGGCTTTCAGCTCCGCCATGGCGTCTACGACCATGCGTTTGACTCCGCACGTATCGGTAACTATCGCGCCCTTTTTGAGTCGCGGAACGACATCGCGCATAACGGATATCGTGCGCTCCGGCGTGAGCGCGATAATCAAAATATCTACGTCGATTTCTTTGGCGTTGACGTCGAGTCTGCCGGTATAGGCGTTGAGTAAAGCGCCTTTGAGCATGGCGTCTTCGTCTATATCGTACGCGAAAACTTCGTGCGAAGTGTTTTTGAGTATCTGCCTCGCAAGCGAACCGCCTATTAACCCGAGTCCTATTACGCCTACCTTCATTACCGCTCCTTACCTACTATCGACAACATGCCGTTGACCGCGCGAACGACGTCGGCAAACTGCTCCGGGCGCAACGACTGCGCGCCGTCGCAAAGAGCCGTCTCCGGCGAATTGTGCACTTCTATGATGAGTCCGTCGGCTCCGGCGCCTACGGAAGCAAGCGACATGGGTCTGACTAACCGCGATAGTCCCGACGCATGCGACGGATCGACTATTACCGGCAAATGAGTCTTCTCTTTGAGTATCGGAATTGCGGAAAGATCCAACGTGTTACGCGTGTACGGCTCGAATGTGCGGATGCCTCGCTCGCAAAGAATGACGTTGTTGTTACCCTCGCTCATTATGTATTCCGCGCTCATGAGCCACTCCTCTATCGTGCTTGCCAATCCGCGTTTGAGCAATACGGGCTTCTGAAGTCTGCCTACGGCTTTGAGCAAATCGAAATTCTGCATATTGCGCGCGCCGATTTGGATTAAATCGACGTCCTCGAAATCGGCTATGTGCGTTTCGCTCATGAGTTCTGTAACGATGGGGAGCCCCACTTCCTTTTTGGCTTTGATCAACAGCTTTAAGCCGTCTACGCCCAAGCCCTGGAAGGCGTACGGCGATGTGCGCGGCTTGAAGGCGCCGCCTCTGAGCATATCCGCGCCCGCTTCTTTAACGGCTTGCGCCACCGTGATTATCTGCGCTTCGGACTCTATCGAACACGGTCCTGCGATAATTCTAAAACCTTTGCCGCCGAATTTAACTCCGGCTACGTCCACAATGGTGTCCGCCGGATGAAATTTGCGATTCGCACTCTTGAACGGCTCTTGTATGCGCGTGACGGAATCCACAATATCCAAAGAACGCAAAAGATCGATATCCACTTTGCTTGTATCTCCGACAAGCCCGATTATTGTGGAATTTGCACCCTCGGACAAATGCGTTTCGAGACCCTTACTTTTGATCCAATTTGTAAGCTCGGTAAGCTTACGGGGATCGCTCCCGTTTTTAATGGTAACTATCATACGTCAATTATACCAAACACGTGCACGCATATCAAGGAATTTAGCGGAAAAAGCAGATAACGAAGCATAGACAGCGTAGTCTTCCGTAACTCTATGCGTCAATATATCCGCAATCAATGATTTTTCAATTTAACGAATGCTCTTCTAAATACTGCCGTATTCCTTTCTCAATCTGCCCCAAACGGCTGCCATTTCTCTCGAACAAAAGCCCAATACGGATTCGGCTTGTTTTAGGGCGTTTGCCGCCTCGACCGGCTTACAGATATCGCAATACGCCGCCGCCAAAACGGTCAACGCGTAGATGTTCCTTCCGAAAGACTTACCGCACAACGCCAACGTCTTGTCATAAAATTCTATCGCTTCCGTAGGGCGTCCCATACTCCGAAGGCAGCTCATATACGTTTGAGAAATATCGTCTCGAGCATAAGTGCCGCCATGTACTTCCATATACTTTTCGCATAACAGCTTGACGCCGAAACAACCCTTGTCTTCCGTTCCTTTTCTGTCTACTTTCCGAACCTTGCGTATCCATGAAAGAATTTGTTTCCCGTCTAAATTTTCAAATTTCAATGTTTTGAGAAACTCCGACAGAACGGCATTGTAGTCGCTTTCGTGCGCCTCTATGTACATGTCGTCAACGATATTGAAGTTCGTTACGAGCCCTTGCTCCTCTTTGTAAATAACGTAATAGACTTTTCCGTCGTAATTTATCGGCACTCTCATGCTTTTCTCCTAAAATTATTTCTTGACGCGATTGTAGGTTCCCTACGCAACGCTTAGGATAAATCATATCCCTCCGTCTATGACAATGCTGTCTTTTGCGTATTGCTTTATCAGCGTATCGTAACTTACAAACTTGACGACGCCTCGAATTTCGTCATATATTGATTTGCTCAGCACGCTGTCAAACTGTTTCTTCCTCTCTTGCCCGGCAACAATATAAAACTTGGCTCTGTAATCTTGCAATTCATAAAACTTGTCTAACGAGTTTTTTATATCTGTCGTGTGCTCTACTTCATAGAATGCGTCGGGCATGTTTCTTTTGTTAAACCATACGACATCCACCGTTTTGGCAAATTTCAAAATCTCCGGGTACGCAAAATCGTATATCTTGGGAACGGTTGCGACGTCGCATAACTTCTTGCCCAAAAACATATGATTTTTATCCTGTGGCGGTACATATGTGCCATAATTCTTTATATTGCCGATTTCGGCGATCATGCCTTGAACATAGCTGTGAGTAAAATCGGATAGAGAATTCGGATCATTGTTTTGTATCTCGAGTTTTTTCAATACCTCTTCTTTGTTCGCGCTCAGTCCCCACAAACCCGACGCGATACGGAAAAACTCCGGGTTCGTTTGCACTATCCTGCGAATTGACGCGTAAGGCGTCTTCGTCCCCCAAGTAGTAAAATCGACGCAGCCGTTAAGTTGCCGGAAGGTTGCGTATCCTCCGTTTTTATTCATAGCTTCGATGACGTAGTCTTTTTGATTCATAGCATCTTCCTGTAATTTTTATCAATATTGTGATTTTGCATAGCGGACGGTTCTTTTGTCAACGGGTTTTTCGGCGTCGGACGGAATAATCCACATGTTGCCGACCATCATCGCGCCGTTAATTCTGTTTTCACTGCACAGCACCGAAACCCGACGCTGCGAGATATTCCATTTTTTTGCGGCTTCCTTTGCGGAAATAAAACTTAACATATCGTCACCTCTTTTCTTCTTGCATACATTATATTCCGAAACGCGAATAATAGCAATAGAAAATTCGATCATCGCGTGAGATTATCGCGTAATAATGTTAAATAAAAATAATTTCGGTATTGATTTTTGTAACGTTCGGATTTATAATTGTATAAGAAAATTTACCTCGGAGGTATTATATAAGATGAAACAGTACAACCCCTTTGATAACTTCTGCTCGGTATTGGACACTGCCGCGGAAGCAGTCGGCATGCCCAAAGAAGATTATGAAATACTTAAACATCCCGAAAGAGAACTCAAAGTAGCTCTTCCCGTAAGGATGGACGACGGTTCGGTAAAAGTTTTCGAAGGTTTCCGTATCCAACACAGCTCTCTGCGCGGACCCTGCAAGGGCGGTATCCGTTACCACCAAAACGTCAATGTCGACGAAGTGCGCGCGCTATCCGCTTGGATGACCTTTAAGTGCGCGGTAGCCAACATCCCCTACGGCGGCGGCAAAGGCGGTATACAAGTCGATCCCTCCACCCTCAGCAAAACGGAGTTGGAACGTTTGACTCGTAAATACGCGATCGCCATATCTCCCATCGTCGGACCGGAATTGGATATTCCCGCTCCGGATGTCAACACCAACGGTCAGATAATGGACTGGTTTATGGATACTTATTCCACACTCAAAGGTTACACCGTGCGCGGAGTAGTTACCGGTAAGGATCGTGAAGTAGGCGGCTCCCTCGGTCGTCCGGAAGCAACCGGCAGAGGCGTTATGATAGTAACCAAAGCCCTCCTCAAGCTCCACGGCATAGATCCTACCGCAACTCGCGTAGCCATCCAAGGCATGGGCAACGTAGGTAGCGTAAGCGCGAAGCTCCTCCACCGCGAACTCGGTTGCAAGATAGTAGCCGTAAGCGACGTTTCCGGCGGTATTCGCAAGGCAGACGGCTTGGACGTCGACGCCATACTCGAACACGTAAAGGGCAGAAAGCTCCTCAAAGATTACAACGCGGACGGCGTAGAGCACATCTCCAACGATGAGCTGCTTACCACCGAATGCGATCTTTTGATTCCCGCGGCTCTCGAAAACCAAATCACCGCAGACGTGGCTGAAAGACTCAACGCTAAGCTCGTAGTAGAAGCCGCAAACGGTCCTACTACCGTGGAAGCCGACGCCGTTCTTGCAAAACGCGGAATAAAAGTTCTCCCCGACATCCTCTCCAACGCCGGCGGCGTAGTTGTATCCTACTTTGAATGGGTACAAAACTTGCAGAATTACTATTGGTCGGAAGAAGAAGTCAACGATCGTTTGACCGTGCTCATGAACAACGCGTTTGACGACGTCATCAAGGCGTCCGTCGATCACAACATCTCCTACCGTCTCGCCGCGTACGTAGTGGCTTTGGATAGGTTGGTGAAGACAAGCAAAATGAGAGGTCTGTTCCCCGGCTAAAATGAAAAAATTTACTTTAACCGTATTTGTCATTATGCTCGCGCTGACCGTGGCGGTTTGCTCGGTCGCGGTATACAGCAATACGTACTCGAAAGTTGATGACTCGGCGGAGGCGGTTAAGCCTCCGCTCGTTTTTGACGAGGACGGGCTATTCAAGATTCTGCATCTCACGGACTTCCACGAATGGTTGGCGTACGAAGAGGACGACGGCTCCATAACGCTCAAACAAACGCTCAAACCACTCTTCTTATCCGCATTTAACGACTTCCTCGACAGAGAAAAACCTGACCTGTTGGTTCTTGGCGGAGACAACATCTTCCCTCTGAGTTTCATATACGATTTGTTCGGCAATATAAGCGTAAGGACGTACAAGGCAATTGCCGATATCCTCGAAGAACGCGGACAATACTGGACGCTGACTTTCGGTAACCATGACGCGGAGTGCGTCAAGACAAAATCGGACTTCTTGAACGCCTTGAAGGACTACAAATATTTCCTCGGAGGCAGAAAAGATTCCGCTTACGTCAAGACATTCGAGCTCTCAGCCAAAATACGCGGTGAAAGTAATTACGTCGGCAACTTCTCGATACCGATTTACTCCGACAACGGCAAAAACATATTGTATAACGTTTTTGTGTTGGATTCGGGTTCCTATGAGTCTCCGCCGCCGAAAGGCACTTCCTACCGCTACATACAGAACGAACAGGTGGAGTGGTACGCAAGCGAAGCCCTAAGGCTCAAAAATATTGCGGGCAGAACGGTTCCTTCGGTGATGTTTACGCATATTCCGTTAGTTGAAGTGCGCGAAGCTTGGGAGCAAGGCGCGCCGTCTACCGGCATATTCACCGGGACATCCGCATCCGATTACCGCTCCGCATTATACGCGAAAATGGCTGAAATGCGTGACGTTACCGGCATTTTCTTCGGTCATCAGCATTCATCTTCTTACACATGCGTATACGAAAAGGACGGCTATTCCTTAGTTATGGGATTAACTCCCTACTGCCAGGCTCAATCGTATGAAGACACGACTTCCTCGATGTACGGCAGAGTCATAGAGCTCCGTGCCGACGGCAGTCTGCAAACCAAAATCATATGCAATAAGTCCTACTACGATTCGGACGCGACTACGATAACTTCGGATTAATCGCAACCGATTTTGCGCCTATTAGTTTGACTTTATACTATATAAGTGCTAATATCTAACTATAACACCAAAGGAGCATTATATGCCTAAAATTATTGTTGATTGGAACACCATCATTAACTTTGTAACGGACGCCTTTGTGGGAATGGGCGTGCCGCGCGAGGACGCCGAGATCTGTGCCGATGTACTGATCGAGTCCGACCGCAGAGGCATCGAGTCTCACGGCGTAAATCGCTTTAAGCCCATATACATCGATCGTATCAAGGCGGGCATCCAAAACCCCGTTACCAACTACGAAATCATCAAGGAAACCCCCACAACCGCCGTTGTAGACGGACATGACGGTATGGGACAAGTAATAGGCTACAAGTCTATGAAACTTGCCATAGAAAAAGCCAAACAATACGGCATGGGTATGGTTGTGGTACGTAATTCCTGCCACTACGGCATAGCCGGCTACTACCCCACCATGGCTACCAAAGCCGGTTGCATAGGTATGACCGGTACCAACGCGCGTCCCTCGGTTGCGCCTACTTTCGGCGTTGAAGGGATGTTCGGAACCAACCCCCTGACCATAGGCATACCTACCGACGAGGACTTTGATTTCTTGATCGACTGCGCGACTTCCATCACCCAAAACGGAAAAATCGAATACTACGAGCGCATCGGCGAGGACGTGCATCCCGGCACAATCATCGATATAGACGGCAATCCCGTATCCGGTGACGCCGGCGTCGCTCTCAAAAAGATCCGCAACGGCACCGCCGCTTTGACCACCCTCGGCGGCATAGGCGAATCCCTCGGCGGATACAAGGGCTACGGCTACGCCATGGTAGTAGAACTTCTGTCATCCGTGCTCCAAGACGGTATCTACGGCAAGGATTTGAACGGCAAGGACGAGAACGGCAACAAAATCCCCTACCACCTCGGGCACTTCTTTATCGCAATAGACACCAACCACTTCTTGGGTGAGGAACTCTGCCGCAAAAAAGCAGGCGACATCATCCGCTCGGTACGCGCTTCCAAAAAAATGCCCGGACAAGACCACATCTTCTCCGCCGGCGAAAAAGAATACCTCGTTTGGCAATCCCGCAAAGATAGCGGTGTGCCGATTAACGAAGCCGTACAAAAAGAGATCTCCGCCGTACGCGACGAGCTCAACTTAACTCAATATAAATTCCCCTGGGAGGCATAAATAAATAATGGATTACGCAAAAGAATCACTCAAATGCCACTATGAGTGGCACGGCAAAATCGAAGTCACACCCCGCGCGACGGTAACCAACAAAGACGAACTTTCCCTCGCGTATACCCCCGGCGTAGCTACCCCTTGTCTGGAAATCCAAAAAGATATCAGCAAGTCCTACGATTTGACTCGTAGGTGGAATTTGGTAGCTGTAGTTACCGATGGCACGGCTGTTTTGGGTCTCGGCGACATCGGTCCCGAAGCCGGCATGCCCGTTATGGAAGGCAAATGCGTATTGTTCAAGGCATTCGGCGACGTAGACGCGTTCCCCCTATGCGTCAAGAGCAAGGACGTTGACGAAATAGTCAAGACCATACAACTCATCTCCGGATCTTTCGGCGGCGTCAACCTCGAAGACATCTCCGCTCCGAGATGCTTTGAAATCGAGCGCAAACTCAAAGAGTGCACCGATATACCGATTTTCCACGATGACCAACACGGCACCGCGGTAGTAGTTCTTTCCGCCCTACTCAACGCAACCAAGGTTGTCAAGAAGGATTTGAAGGATTGCAGAGTGGTATTCAGCGGAGCCGGCGCGGCAGGCGTTGCAATTGCAAAGCTCTTGATCTCCACCGGAGTAAAAGAAGTTTTGATGTGCGACCGCAAGGGCATCATCTCTGCGGCTAACCCCGACCTCGCTCCCGCAAAAGCGGAAATCGCCTCCTTTACCAATCCCGATAAGAAAACCGGTTCCCTTGCAGACGCTCTTGTCGGCGCCGATATATTCATTGGCGTAAGCGGCCCCGGAATCGTATCCGAAGACATGGTAAGAAGTATGGCTCCCGGCGCAATAGTTATGGCTATGGCTAACCCCGTACCCGAAATTATGCCCGACCTTGCAAAGAAAGCAGGCGCCGTTGTAGTAGGCACCGGACGTTCCGATTATCCCAACCAAATCAATAACGTTCTCGCATTCCCCGGCATCTTCCGCGGAGCATTGGACGTGCGCGCAAGCGATATAAACGAAGAAATGAAGATCGCCGCGGCAAAAGCCATAGCGTCGCTAGTTTCCGACGAAGAACTCTCCGCCGATTACATCATCCCCAAGGCGTTTGACCCGAGAGTCGGCAAGACGGTAGCCGCAGCAGTTGCGGAAGCCGCGAGAAAGACCGGCGTAAACAGAATCTAACGCCATTCATTCCACAATAAAAAGAGGCTTATATGCCTCTTTTTTTCTATACCGATAGTTCGGCGCGAATAGCGGTTTCTCTCCATACTTAGAGCATAGTAAAATACATCCCGTTGCCAACGGTAAAAAAAGAGCTGTCGAAAAATTCCGACAGCTCTTAATCGTTTGTATCGTTATTAGTTGTTTGCAGCCATACGCTTCTTGTAATCTTCGATTATCTTGGCGGCTTGGGTCGCGGGCACTTCCTCATAGCGCTCGAACGAGAGAGTGAATCTGCCGCGTCCTTGGGTCATGGAACGAAGGTCGGTAGCGTACTTGGCAAGCTCTGATTGAGGAGCTTCCGCCGATACCACGGTCTTGCCCTTTACGGAAGACGTGCCGAGTATTCTGCCGCGACGTTTGCTCATATCGCCCATAACGTCGCCCATGTAGTTATCGGGAACGACAACGTCAAGATGCATGATGGGCTCGAGGAATACGGGGTTAGCCTTGGCGCAACCTTCTTGGAAAGCAAGTTTTGCCGCGGTAACGAAGGCTATTTCCTTACTGTCTACCGGGTGATATTTGCCGTCGAATACGGTGCATTTGAGGTTGATAACGGGATAGTCGGCTTGGATGCCCTTGGGCGCCGCTTCACGCAAGCCCTTTTCTACCGCGGGTATGAATTGACGCGGTATCGCGCCGCCGACAACGGCGTCGACGAATTCAAATATACCGTCTTCCGCGCCCGGTTCGAAACGCACGGAGCACTGTCCGAATTGTCCCGCGCCGCCCGATTGCTTCTTGTGCTTGCCTTCGGCTTCAACGCACTTGCGAATAGTTTCGCGATAAGCAATTCTCGGTTCGCGGAGAACTGCAGTCGCGCCGAATTTGTTCTTGATCTTCTTGCAGATGATGTCGAGTTGCATCTCGCCGAGTCCGCTGAGAACCATTTCGTTGGTTTCCGCATTCTTCTCGAGTTTGAAGGTGCGGTCTTCGTCCATAAGTTTGTAAAGTCCCGCGAAAACTTTGTCTTCGGAGCCTTTGTCCGCGCTGGATACGGCAAAGCTGATGACGGGTTCCGGGAACACAATGGGATCTGCTTTGACGACTTCGTTCACATCGCAAAGAGTGTTGTTGGTGGATGTGTAGTTGAGTTTGGCAAATGCGCCCATATCGCCGGCACAAATAGTGTCGAGAGCTTCCTGTTTCTTGCCGCGGAGCGCAACGATAGAAGTAATCTTCTCGTTCTCGTCCGCTTCGACGTTATAGACGGTGTCGCCTACGGATACCTTGCCGCGGAGCACTTTGAACATAAGCAATTTGCCTACGAACGGGTCAACGATTGTCTTGAATATTTGCGCTACGAATTTGCCGTCCTCTTCGCAAGTAGCTTCGCTACGATCTCCGTTTGCGGATTCGAGACCGTGTTTGACGGACTCGCCGGGAGCCGGGAACAACTCTACGATATGGTCGAGAAGCTCGGTAAGTTGGTAAGCGCCTACCGCAACGCCCGCGCTGACGGGATATACTTCGGCGTTAGCAAAACGCGCGCGAAGTCCCGCTTTTTTCTCTTCGACGCTGAGCGGTTCACCCATGAAGAACTTCTCCATGAGTTCGTCGCTTGCTTCCGCAACGGCTTCCGTAAGGGCACCTTCCTCTGCCTCGACAAGACCTTTGACCGACGCGGGAATATCTTTCTCCGCGCCCTTGACGTCGTATGCCTTGTTCTCCAAAAGATCAACGTACCCTACCAAATTGGTGCCTTGCATCTCGGGGACTTCTATAGTCACTATCTTGCTGCCGTACTTTGCTTTGTATGCGTCGAGAGTAGCGGAAAAACTGCTGTTCTCTTTATTGACGCCGTTTACCCAAATGTATGCGGGTATGCCGTGCTCCGAGCAATATTCAAGAGCTTTTTCCGCGCCGACAGTAACGTTACCGTTGGCTCCGACAACCACTATTGCCGCGTCTACGACGGAAAGTGCCGCCACCATTTCGCCCTCAAAATCAAAAAATCCCGGAACGTCCAAAATATTGATCTTGTAATCTTTATAAAGCGCGTAAGCCATGGAAAGGCTTATGGACATCTTGCGAGCAATTTCTTCTTGATCGTAGTCCGATACGGAGTTGCCGTCATCGACTTTGCCAAGTCTGTCAATTGCTTTCGTGTTATAAAGAATCGCCTCGAGCAAAGAAGTCTTGCCTTCTCCGCCATGGCCTATCAATGCGACGTTTCTGATTTTATCTTTGTGAAAAGTTACCATGTATATTCGTGTTCTCCTTATATGAGCTATAAAATATCATACTATATATTGCAACAAAATTCAAGAGTAAATTGATAAAATCGTCAACATTCCGAAATAAATCGTTTCGCGCCCGCTAAATTGCGCCTTTTTGCGGCTCTTACGGCTATTTAAGCGCCTGTTTTTCGAGTCCGTGAAGCAGTTTTTCGTAGTCTTTTCCTTCGTCTTCGCCGCTGAAAATGAATTTGACTTCGCCGCATCCTTCCGTCCGCATCCCGACGGCTGCCCGAATAACCGCATCCGACGCGTCGTCATAGCAGTCGTCGGTTTCCGCCGACATCACGTCTTCTATAATCCTTTTGACGTACACGTAATGAGTGCAGCCGAGTATGACGCGCCTCTTGTAATATCCCGACAAAGATTCACTAAGGTAATCCCTGAGGTTCTCAGGGTGAAATCGGTTTTCTTCTATCAGCGCCGCAAGACGCGAATCGACATGCGCCGTCGCGCCTGCCTCCAAACATTCTTTAGCGCGCAAAGAACGCGCCGTCAAGGGCGTAAACATCACGAGCGTGTCTTGGTCGCACTTATTAGCTTGGGGCAAAATACCTGTTACTTTGTATCCATAGATACCGTTTAACAGGCTTAAACAGTTCGTGGACGCGGTATTGCACGCCCAAACGACGTGCTCGGCGCCCATGGAAAACAGCATGCGCGTGATGTGGAGCACGCGTCCTTCCAACTCGTCCTTGGTCAGGTTGCCATAGGGCGCGTAACGATTGTCCGCATAATACGTAAAATTTGTTTTGGGGTACTCGGCGCGCAGCCTTCTCAAAAAGGTCAAGCCGCCTATCCCCGAATCCGCAACGCCTATCACGTAGTATTATATTCGCTTCTCCGCAAAAAGGTGCCGTGTATGGCGTAATTGACGGCTTCGCCTATAATTTCGGCGTAAGCTTCGGCTATCGGGTCAACGTCCTTGACGGTTACCACAAGGTCACCGAGTTCCTTAATCGAGGTAGGGTCGGGCGGAGAGTATTCCGCCACGATGTTGCGCGCATATATCACAAGCGGTACGCCTATGGCGATAACCGGCACTCCGAGAGTGCTCTGCGCAAGCGCTCTGCCGGCGTTACCGACGCCCGATCCCGGCACAATGCCGGCGTCCGTAATTTGTATTACTCGTGCAAGTCGGGATATTTGACGGCATGCAAGAGTATCAACGGCTATTATCGCGTCGGCTCCGATTCTTTTGCAGACGGCTTCGATTACGCCGTAGGACTTAACGCCGGTAACGCCCTCGACTCCCGGAGAAACGGTGGCTACCCTGCCGAGCCTACGCTCCGCGCCTCTGAACGGGCGTAATTGCTCCGTAGCTTTGACTGCGGATAACGTTCTGACTCCCAATGAATCCGCCGTCATACCGCCGTTACCTATCCCTGCGACAAGCACGAGCCTACTTTTGGTTATGCCGTGCTTGCGGAGTAACCGCTTGATTCTAATGCCCGCCT
Organism: Ruminococcus bicirculans (ex Wegman et al. 2014); assembly: GCA_963642145.1. Lineage (GTDB taxonomy): Bacteria > Bacillota > Clostridia > Christensenellales > DTU072 > Stercoripulliclostridium_A. The sequence continues at coordinate 8,757 of CAVIFU010000020.1, read as the reverse complement.
CGATCGCCGCGTCCGAGTAGTCGCGCTTACGTATAGATTCTTCCGCTACTTCTATAAAGTAAGCGTCGTTGCCGCCGTCCGCGGACTTGGCAACTGCCCTGACCGCGCCGTTTGAGCCTTGCTTTTTGCGCGCAACGCGCTCGATAATCGCGCTCGGGTATCGAGCAAGTTCCATAAATTCGTTTTGCATATAAAAAGTCTTAACTTATCCTTATAAAATAATCCAAAACCGTTGCATTGCTCGAAAGAATATGGTATTATATTCGAGTACGTAGGACCGGCACGGTCAATCCACAAGGAGAGAATAATGGCAAACATTAAATCGCAAAAAAAGAGAATACTTATAACCAAGGAAGAACACGCGAAAAACGTTTCTTTGCGCACCAGATGCAAGAATCAAGTTAAGAAGTACGAAGCCGCAATCAATGCCGGTGACGTTGAACTCGCGACCACCCTTCTTCCCGAAACCGTAAGCGTAATTACCAAGAGCGGTATCTACAAAGATAACACGGTAAGCCGCAAAGTATCTCGTTTGAGCAAAATGCTCACCGATCTTCAAAAGGCTAACGCTTAGTCAACGCACGTATCGAGCCTAAGCTCGATTAACTGGGTGTGGCGCAGCTTGGTAGCGCGCTTGAATGGGGTTCAAGAGGCCGGAAGTTCAAATCTTCTCACCCAGACCAAATTAGAGCTGTTAAGAAAAAAGTTCTTGACAGCTCTTTTCCATAGAATAAAGTTTGTTGTTATTGCGATTTCTTTCTTGAAAAATGTTCTTTGTTGCGGCGGTAGTAAAGCAATGCCAAAATGGCGATAACCGCGGCAACGGTAACTACGCCGACTATGAGCGCGACCGTTTGGTTGCGAGAAAGTCCCTCCGTTACGTTACTTTTGCTGACGTAACCCGTTTTGTCTTCCAAAACGATTATATAAAAATCGGTATCTGTATTTATGACGTTGACTTGCGTGCCGTCCGTTATCTCTTCTATCACCTGTGAAGAGGCGTCCGGAGCGGCGTAAACATTGACGGGGCGCCCTACTTTGTCGGAAATGATTTTTTGCGCGGATACGGTGTATGTCGGCGCGTCCGCACCTCTATAAATGTAAAGAGCGTTGACGTACCCTCTGACGCCGTCTGCGGTAATGAGATAGTAGTTATTATCCCCTATCGTGACTTCTTGTTCGACAGTGACTTCTTGGTTCTGTTTCAGGCGCGCCGTCACTACCGTAAGAGTGGTATCGGAGTATACCGGCGTTCCGTTGTGAAGGGCGTACGTTTTGGGCGCGCTCGCATAAGCGGTGCCTATCGGTACAAAAACCGTAAGGCAGGCAAGCGCTACCAAAATACATACTATAAGCTTTTTTGCCCTTAGATTATCCATCTTACCTCGTCGGGATCGGATATTTTGAGTTCGCCCCATTTGCCGAGCCGTTTGACCCTGCATCCGCCGTCTGTGACGTACGTGCCGGCGTCGTAAATGAAAGGCACGACGACGTTGTTCTCTTTATCTATATATCCGCAATTTTCGCCTTTGTATACGCACGCGTATCCTTCGCTGAAACTTACGGCGGTATCGTATATTATGGGAATAACTACGTTGCCTTGCCTATCGATAAAGCCGAAGTGAGCGTCCTTTTCCACGCAGCAAAGTTCGTCTTTGAACATGAATACGTCGTCGTATTCGGGAGTAATTACCTCTTTGCCGTCGCGTGTGGCAAATCCCCATTTGCCGTTCTTGTTGATTTTGACGTATTTATCTACGGGAGTCGGGATTTCCACTCTCTTGGGACGGAGTTTTGCGCGTTCCTCTTTGGTGCGTTTTTCGCTTATTCCGTCCGGATTCCAAATGCGTTTGTTGTCCTTGGGCGACTGTTTTTGCTTCTTTTCGTTTTTATTTTCGCGATTGTTTACGCGGTTATTTCCTTTGTTGGGTTGCTCTTTGCCTTCTGCGTTATTGGGAGCGACGCGCTCCTTCTTGGCGACTTCCTTGCGCGGAGCTTTGGCTTCCCCTTCTGTGGAGGACGGCTTGCTTTCCTGTACCGCCGGGGGCTTCAAACGCAAGCGTTTAGCGTTCAAAGCGTTCTTTAATTCTCCCAAATTACGCTTATCAAAGGTGGGAATGCGATAAAAATCCTTGTCTTCCCTCCTGACTATATCGTATATGGTGTTGAGACCGGCGCCGACAAGCTTGGTTTCTACCGCGTCGGACAGTTTGAGGGTGCCTACGGATTGACCGAGGGTTTGAGCGGGATACGGCGGAACATAACTTTCGTCCAAATAACTCTTCTTTTTCTTGTTATTGAACTTGCGTTTGTTCGGATTATTGTTCCGATTGCCGTTAGGCGTATTGTTCGGGTTGTTGTTTTGATTATTGTTTTGGTTGTTGTCTTGCATCTTTTTTGGGTAGAGCGCGACTGCACTGCAGTCGCGCTCACATGTTTTTAATACTTCTTCCTTGCAACGTAGGACGTATGCAGGATCTCGTGAGCCTTGTGTCCGTTGGGCTCGCCGAGGTAAGTTTCGTAGAGTTCCTTGATAACGGGATTTTCATGGCTCTTGCGGATGGTCATCTTGGCGTCTGCAGTGTAAATTGCATTGCCGCGGAGCGCCTTAATGTCGACGTAATTGCGCTCGTAACCGCTCTTGATAGGTTGTCCGCCGCCGTTTACGCAACCGCCCGGGCAGCTCATTATCTCGATAAAGTGATAGTCGGCTTCGCCGTTCTTGACCTTTTCCATGAGGATTTTGGCATTTGCAAGTCCGCTTGCGACGGCGACTTTGATCTCTTTGCCGGCAAGGGTAACGGTCGCTTCCTTGATGCCCTTGGTTCCGCGCACTTCGTGATAATCGATGTTTTCCAAACTCTTGCCTTCCACTACGTCGGCAACCGTACGCAGTGCCGCTTCCATAACGCCGCCTGTTACGCCGAATATAAGTCCCGCGCCGGTAGCAATGCCGAGAGGTGCGTCGAACGCGCCGTCTTCGAGTTCTTCAAAGATAATGCCTTCCCTCTTGATGAGCCTTGCAAGCTCCCTTGTGGTGATGGTGATATCTATATCCGGAACGCCTGCCGCGGATTGATCCGGACGACCCTTCTCAAACTTCTTGGCGGTGCAGGGCATGACCGATACAACGACGATGTCTTTGGGATCGATGCCGAGTTTTTCGGCATAGTAAGTCTTGCATACCGCGCCGAACATTTGTTGGGGAGATTTGCAGGTGGACAGGTTGGGTATGAGTTCGGGATAATTATGCTCCACGTACTTGATCCAAGCGGGAGAACAGCTCGTCATCATCGGCAAAGTGCCGCCGTGTTTCAAACGTCCCAAGAACTCCGTGCCTTCTTCCATTATGGTAAGGTCTGCGGCAAAGTCTACGTCGAATACTTCTTTGAAACCGATCTTGCGGAGAGCCGAGATCATCTTGCCCTCTACGTTGGTGCCTATGGGATAGCCGAATTCCTCGCCGAGTCCTACTCTTACCGCGGGAGCGGTGGCAACTACTACGTGCTTGGAGTGATCCGCTAGAGCCGTAAGTACGTCGTCGATTTCCTCACGCTCATGCAACGCGCCTACGGGGCAGGCGGCTATACATTGTCCGCAGCCTACGCACGGAACGTCGGCAAGATCCTTCTCGAACGCGCAACCGATGTGAGTATCGAATCCGCGAGCGTTGGGTCCGATAACCGCAATGCCTTGGTAATTACGGCAAGCGGCTACGCAACGACGGCAAAGCACGCACTTGTTGTTGTCCCTGACAATGTAAGGAGTGGTGGTGTCCAAGCCGAAACTGTTCTTCGCGCCGCCAAAGCGATGGCTGTCGCAATGCAATTCCTCTGCAAGGCGTTGGAGTTCGCAATTCCTGTTGCGTACGCAGGACAGGCAGTTTTGGTCGTGGTCCGAAAGTATGAGCTCTACGGTGGTACGACGAGCATCGAGCACGCGCTTGGTGTTGGTATAGACTTCCATCCCCTCGTTTACGGGATATACGCAAGCGGCGACAAGCGTTCTTGCCTTCTTGACTTCAACCACGCATACACGACATGCGCCTATGGCGTTGATATCGCGAAGGTAGCATAATGTGGGTATCCTGATACCTACGGATTTGGCTGCGTCGAGAATAGTTGTCCCCTCGGGAACGGTCACGTCTTTATCGTTTATCTTTAAGTTAACCATTTTGACTTCTTCCATTATCGTGTCCTCCTATTTCTTGACGATGGCGTGGAATTTGCAGTTGTTCATGCAAACTCCGCACTTGATGCACTTGCTCTGGTCTATGGTGTGCAATTGCCTTACCGCGCCGCTGATGGCGTTGACGGGGCAGTTACGCGCGCAAAGCGTGCAACCTTTACATGCATCGGTGATTTGATAAGATAGGAGCGCTTTACATACGCCGGCGGGGCATCTCTTCTCTACGATGTGAGCAATGTACTCGTCACGGAAGTAGCGGAGAGTAGACAGTACTGGGTTCGGAGCGGTTTGTCCGAGTCCGCAAAGAGCGTTATCTTTGATGTAATAACAAAGCTTTTCCATCTCATCCAAGTCTTGGAGGGTGGCTTTGCCTGAAGTTATCTTGTTGAGGTACTCCAAAAGCCTCGTCGTTCCTATACGGCACGGAGTGCACTTGCCGCAACTCTCGTCCTTTGTAAACTCCAAGAAGAATTTGGCGATATCGACCATGCAGTTGTCCTCGTCCATGACGATGAGTCCGCCGGATCCCATGATGGAGCCTATTGCGCCGAGGTTTTCGTAATCGATGGGTACGTCAAAGTGTTCCGCGGGGATGCAACCGCCGGAAGGTCCGCCCGTTTGCGCCGCCTTGAACTTCTTGCCGTTGGGTATGCCGCCGCCGATATCTTCTATAACGGTGCGGAGCGTCGTTCCCATAGGAATCTCGACAAGTCCGGTATTGACGATCTTACCGCCGAGAGCAAAAACTTTGGTGCCCTTGCTCTTCTCCGTGCCCATGGACGCGAACCATTCCGGTCCTTTGAGGATAATTTGAGCAATGTTTGCGTAAGTTTCAACGTTGTTGAGCACCGTCGGTTTGCCGAACAAGCCCTTGTTCGCCGGGAACGGAGGACGCGGACGCGGCTCGCCGCGCTTGCCCTCGATAGAGGTCATGAGAGCGGTTTCCTCACCGCAAACGAACGCGCCGGATCCCAAACGGATGCCGAGTTCGAAATCAAAACCTTTGCCGAGTATATTTTTACCGAGCAAGCCGTATTCCTTGGCTTGCGCGATGGCTATTCTCATTCTTTGTACCGCAATGGGATACTCCGCGCGAACATAAATGTAGCCTTCCCTTGCGCCTATGGCGTACGCGCCTATAACCATTGCCTCTATAACGGCATGCGGATCGCCCTCTAAGATACTTCTGTCCATGAACGCGCCGGGGTCGCCTTCGTCCGCGTTGCAGCAGATGTATTTGAGGCCTGTTTCGTCCGGAGTAGCGTTACGGCAGAATTGCCATTTGAGTCCGGTGGGGAAGCCCGCGCCGCCTCTGCCACGCAGTCCGCTTGCCTTGATAAGGTCTATTACCTCTTGCGGTTGCATGGTTTCCAAAACTTTGATCAAAGCTTGGTAACCGTCAAACGCAATGTATTCGTCTATGTTCTCGGGATTGATTCTGCCGCAGTTGCGAAGCGCGACGCGCGTTTGTCTATGGTAGAAATTGCTCTCGCCCAAAGAGTGAACTATGGCGTCCGTCTTGTGATCCCTGTATAGCAACCTTTCTACCGGCACACCGCCTACAAGGTGCTCCGAAACGATATCGGCAACATCGCTTACCTTGACGCAACTGTAAAACGCGCCTTCCGGATAGACGATAACGATGGGACCTACCGCGCATAGACCGAAGCAGCCCGTCTTGACCAATAATACGTCGTTTTCTATATTATTCTCTTTTAGTCTTTCTTCAAACTCATCGTAGATTTCCGAGCTGTGGTTGGAATGGCATCCCGTTCCGCCGCAGACCAAAACCGTCTTTTTGTACTTGGAGTCCGATTGGAGAACTCCTAAGGAATCACGGTTGGAAATATGAGCCCGCATTTCCTCTCTTATAGCATTGATGTCGGCAATCGACTTCATTTAATATGTACCTCCGTTTTTACTTATGTGCGATCAAGCTCTAAATGTATTGCTTGATGATGGCGTCAAGCTGATTTGTGGTAAGCTTGCCGTACACGTTGGAATTGACCGTCATAACGGGAGCGAGTCCGCAACAACCGATGCAACGAGTTTCCGCAAGGCTTATAGTGCCGTCTTGGGTGCATTCGCCCGCCTCGATACCGAGTTTGGTTTTGAGCGCGTTGACTATGTCGCCAGAACCTTTGACGTAACACGCCGTTCCGAGACAAACCGCGAATTCAAACTTACCGCGCGGATTGAGAGTGAACTGCGAATAGAACGTGGCTACGCCGAATACTTCCTCCAAAGACACGCCGAGAACGTCGGCTATCTTTTCTTGTACTTCGATGGGCAGATAACCGTAAATTTCTTGCGCAGCTTGTAACGCCGGCATAAGTCCGCCCGGCAAGGTTTTGAGCTCCGCAAGTTTTGCGTCAAGACGAGCCGCCTGCTCGGGGGTTCCGGCAAATGCGACCTTGGTTAATTTAATCTTTGCCATGATTCCTCCAAAGAATGATGATTTAGTGCTATGCACAAGATACATTATAACATAAGTGCGCGCAAAATGGGAATACTATTTAATGATTTTATAAATATTTTACAGTGTATTATATCAAAAATGATATATCTAAACGCAATTTTCGGCGTACCGCGCTTAAAAATCGCGCGGAATTCGGGTTGCTCGATCTAACGGCGCTACGCCCGATAGGTACATAAAGATAAGCGGCGAGGATTGCCTCGCCGCTACTTGAATGTCGTTTATTTGGGATATACGCGTCCGAGAGTCTTTTTGTGCTCGGAACGGCGATTTGCCGTTTCTATCTTCTTTCTTACTTCCGGAGTGGCTTCGCCGGTAAGGATGTATTTGTCGAGTTCGGCATAAGTGAGTCCCATCTCCTTTTCGTCCGTTTGACCTTCGAACAAAGCGGCTGAGGGTGCTTTGTCGATGATGGATACCGGGCATTCGAGATAACGCAACAGCTTGTATATCTCTTCAACCGTAAGGTCCCCTATCGGGTTGAAATCGTATGCGCCGTCACCCCATTTGGTAAAGTAACCCATGGTCGCTTCACTCTTATTGCCGGTACCGGCGACGAGGTAACCTTTGCGCTGAGCGTAGTTATACAGCGTTATCATGCGCAAACGAGGGTTGATATTGGCGTACGCCATGGGATTTTGGTTCTCGTCTAAGTCCGCAAGCACTTCCCTGAAACTTTGCTTGACGGGAGTCAAATCCACTTCCAGCGCCTTAATGTCGAATTTATCGCACAATTGCAGTGCGTCAACCTTGTCTTCGTTATAGTTGCGTTTGGATTCGCACGGCATAATAATGCCGGTTACGTTGGGCGTTGCCATGCGGCAAAGTATGCCTACAAGCGCGGAATCTTTGCCTCCGCTCATACCCAAAACCACACCTTTTGCGCCCGCTTCTCCGAGTAAATCTCTAATCCACTTTACGCGAGCCATAATGTCTTTTTCAAAATCCATGTTATTTACTCCTATATGTTTTTTATTTGCCAGTCGATCGGCTCTTTGCCGAGCCTCACGAGCGCGGTATTCGTGCGTGAAAAATGTCTGCATCCGAAAAATCCGTAATGCGCCGAAAGCGGCGACGGATGCGGCGCCTCCAATATTATGTGGCGCGTGTTGGTTATCAGGTCCTGCTTCGCTCTTGCCGGAGCTCCCCAAAGTAGGAATATTACCGGTTCCTCCCTATCGTTGAGCGCGGTGATTACGGCGTCGGTAACCTTTTCCCAACCCTTGTTTTTGTGCGAGAGAGGTTCGTTTTTGCGGACGGTAAGTATTGTGTTGAGCAATAGCACTCCTTGCTCTGCCCAGCTTACAAGGTAACCGTTATTGGGAATATAGGTACCCAAATCCGCATTTAGCTCTTTGTAAATGTTCATTAACGACGGCGGAACTTTGACTCCCGGCTTGACGGAAAAGCACATGCCGTGCGCTTCGCCCGGGTTGTGGTACGGGTCTTGTCCGAGGATAACTACCTTGACATCTTTGTATGAGGTAGCTTTGAGCGCGTTAAAGATATCGTACATATCGGGGTATACGGTGCGCGTGCGATACTCTTCCGCAAGGAATGCGCGGAGCTTCTTGTATCCGTCGCTCTCGAATACGGGCGCGAGTATAGTATCCCAATCATTGCCGATATTAACCATACTTGTATTTTACTATACCGACACATTATTTGTCAATAAAATGCCGATCTATTAGGCAATAGCGCTCTCTTAAACTTACGAACCGCGTATAGCAGAACAGACACGCCCGGTGGGCGCGTGATATGCACGCTTGCGCGCGGTGATATACACGTCACTTCGTGCCGCGGTAAAGGATAAATTATAATATATTGGGGGACAGCTCTTGTCCCCCAAGCCCCTCTTCTCATAATTTTCCCCGTTCGTGGCTTAGCATAAACCATATTGAAAAATCTAAGCCGTGTAAACAAAAACTCGACTCTTCACTCTCCACTCTTTACTCTCCGCTTAGGGTGGTGGGTGGGGACCGATTGAACAAGAGTAAATTGACTACGTATAGTCTTACAGAGGGTTATAATATATTTCGTTTTTAACGGCGTAAAGCAGCGTGCTTAGACGCCCCCACAGCCGCCGCCACAGC
>CAVIFU010000019.1:0-34386 GCA_963642145.1 Ruminococcus bicirculans (ex Wegman et al. 2014) | reverse complement strand
TGTATATCACCGCGCCCACCGGGCGTGCATAACGCTACTCCCCTCTTATTGCTTTAATCGTTGCTGTCGGGTCGGCGGAACGGTATACGGCGGAACCGGCGACAAGGATGTTGACTCCGGCGGCTCTGATCGTTTCTGCGTTGCGCTCCGAAACTCCGCCGTCTATCTCTATGTCTATGTCTAAGCCGTTTGCTTCCGCATAGGCGCGCGCTTCCCTCACTTTGTCCAAGGTTTCCGCTATAAACTTTTGTCCGCCGAGACCTGCGTATACGCTCATGACAAGCACCATGTCGCAATCTTTGACAAGGTATGCGTGATCCGCAAACGGCACGTTCGGGTTGAGCGCGATTCCGCATTTGACGCCGAGAGAACGGATCTCGGTAAGCGCGCCGAGAGGATCCTTGCTCGCTTCCGGGTGAAATGTGATTATATCCGCACCGGCATCCGCAAACGCGCGAACGTAACGCTCGGGCTCGGTAATCATCAAATGGACGTCAAGCGGTTTGGTCGCGTGCGCTTTGATCGCCTTGATCATCGGCATGCCGAAAGTAATGTTTTTGACGTACACTCCGTCCATTACGTCGCAATGTATGAGGTCGGCGCCCCACTCCTCGGCGGAACGCACGGTTTGCTCCATATTGGCAAAATCGCCTGCCAGTATCGACGGCGAAACGTAAACGCGTTTAGTCATATAACTTCTTCCTGTACTCCTTCAATTCTTCGTATATCGCAAGGTAACGCTCGTACCGCGCCTTGGAAAGCTTACCTTCCGCAACGGCGCGTTTGACGGCGCAATCGGGTTCATCCACGTGCGTGCATCCGCGATACTTGCAATCGTCTTGGTATGTTAGAAAATCGGCATAGTAATATGTGAGCTCCTCCGGCTTGATGTCCGTGACCGTAAGCATGCTGAATCCGCAAGTGTCTACAATATAACCGCCGAGCGCCGGATAAAGTTCTACGTGCCGAGTGGTGTTCTTGCCGCGTTTGATCTTGCGAGAAAGTCCGTCCGTCTTTAAGTTAAGGTCGAGTATGGCATTCAGTAAGCTCGTTTTGCCTACCGCGCTTTGTCCGGCAAAACATACTGTCTTGCCCGAAACAAGCTCGCCTAACTTGTCAAAACCGCTCTTCTCCGCCGCCGATACGCTTATGCACTCCATGTAGTCGCGGTAAGGCGCGAATAAATAATCGATTTCCTCGGGCTTGGCTATATCGCTCTTGTTGTAACAAAGCACGGGCTTGACGCCCTCCGCGTAACAATTGACGATGATTTTGTCTACAAGCAACATGTCCGGCTCCGGCTCCTTGGCAACTACGATAACGCATGTATCGACGTTGGCTACGAACGGGCGTATGAGCGAATTTTTGCGCGGAAGCACCTCCGTGATTACGGCAGTGCCCTTCTCGTATCCGTAACGCACGATGTCGCCTACGTAAAGCTCGCCGTTAAGTTTGAGTTTGCCGCGCGCGGTCGCGACGACGGTTTCGCCGCTGTCGGACGTGACTTCGTAACGATTGGAAATAACCTTGGTTATCCTGCCCTTGCCACCCTTAACCGACATCGTTTGCCTCCGTGCGCTTACGCTCCGAATCACGCTCCGCAAGATATTTGACTCTGAGCTGTCCGCATGCGCCTTCTATGTCGTTGCCCATGCTCCGACGTAACGTCACCGAGATGCCGTTACGCTCCAAAACTTCGATAAATTCCGTAATGAAATCCTTCTTGACTCCGCGCAGTCCCCTCTCGCGCACGTAATTCAAATTGATAAGATTGACGTGGCACGGAAAACCTCTAAGTAATGCCGAAAGCTCCTCCGCGCTCTCTTTGTCCGAATTTTTGCCTTCTACCATGGCGTACTCGAATATGACGCGCCTGTGGGTCTTGTCAAAATAATACCGCGCGGCGTCCATAACTTCTTTGACGCCGTATTTGTTGTTGACGGGCAGTAGCTCCGATCTCTTGGCGTCCGTGGGCGCGTGCAGTGATATGGTAAGCGTTACCGTTATGCCGCTATCGGCAAGCTCTTTGATTTTGTCGGCAAGCCCCGACGTCGAAAGAGATATGTTGCGCGGACTGATGTTTATGCCGCGTTCGTCCGTGACAAGGTGCAGAAAACGCATAACCTCCGCGTAGTTGTCGAGAGGCTCGCCGCTTCCCATGAGCACGACGTTCGTAACTGCACGCTTATCCTTGGTGCCGCCGTGCAAACGATTGGCGCACAGCACTTGTCCCAGAATTTCACCGGCGGTAAGGTTGCGGACAAGTCCGCCCAATCCGCTCGCGCAAAACTTGCAACCCATCCTGCATCCTACCTGAGTGGATACGCACAACGTGTCGCCGTAATTGTGCGGCATGTATACGCCCTCAATTATGTTGCCGTCGCGTAGCGCGTACAGATACTTCTCCGTGCCGTCCGCTCCGCGTAACGTTTCGATGACTTCAAGCGACGTGGCGTAATATTCTTTGCCTATCTCCGCAATAAGCGATTTGGGAAGATTGGTAACCTCCGAATATTCCTTAAACCGCACTGCCATGTCGTATAATTGGTCGGCTCTGAATTTGGGCGCGCCGTGCGCCGCAACAAGCTCAACCATATCCGAATAACTTAAATCCTGTAAGCTCTTCATGTTCCTCAACGCCCCCGAACGCGCTTTAACCTTGCTATGTAGAATCCGTCCGTTTGCGTGGACGGTAACAACGACGTTTCCGCCGCAAACTCGCCCTCCGAGTCCCAAACGAAATCTTCGTGAGCCTTCAAAAACGACTCTATGACGTCGCGGTTCTCTTCGGGAATTACCGTGCACGTCGAATATAACAATATGCCGCCGCGCTTGACGTACCGGCTTGCCGTAGACAATATGGCGAACTGCTCCGACGCCAACGCTCCGAAATCCGCGCACTTGACGTGAAGCGCGATGTCCGGGCGCTTGCCGAGAACTCCCAACCCCGAGCACGGCGCGTCTACCGTGACTATATCGAATTTTTCGCTCCACTCGGCTCTGTATTTTTTTGCGTCGTTCTGTTGAATTTTCAACTTGACGCCCATGCGCTCTGCATACAACGAAACAAGGTTGAGTCGCTTAGCGTATATGTCGCAAGCCGTAACTTGCGCTCCGAGTTCCGCAGCGTATACCGCCTTGCCGCCGGGCGCCGAGCATAAATCGAGCAACGTCTTGTTCTTGACGTCGCCGAGAGCCTTTATCGCCATGACGGATGACGGCGATTGCACGGTAGCCTTACCCTCCGCTATAAGTTCGTTGACGGTTCCGTCAAGTCTTACAAAGTAACCGCCGACGCTACTTTTGGTAGCCTCAGGTACCAATTTAGCAAATTCTTCAGACGAATACCCTACGCGCAACCGAACGTGATCGCCTTCGTATCGCGTAGGACTAAGCACTTTATACGCCTCTTGACCGAGATCGGACTCGACGCGCGCCACGACGTCGCGCGGCAGATTGTATTCGATCTCTTTGCGTTCCGCAGTGCCTGCCTCCGGTAAAACGTAATTACCTGCCGATACCCTTTTGAGCACGGCGTTGACAAAACCTTTGAGTTCCTTTTTGCCTATGACTTCGGTAAGATCAACGCTTGCATTGACAATGGCATAATTTGGTATCTCAAGATACAAAATACAGTATATTGCTTGGGCAAGCACTACTTTGATCGCCGGCTTTACGGAACGCGCAAGTGAAGAAATAATATAATTTATCCTATAATAATTTTCTATCGTGCCGTATGTTATTTTGGTAACGAGGGCTTTGTCGCCGTCCTTGCCGATGTCCTTTAAGGCAATATTCAAGTACGCGCCCTTCCTAAGCACGTCGCTCAAAATATCATAACTTTTTTTGAGGAGCGTGGCGTCCATTATTCGAGTACCGTGCCTACCGCGATGCGGTGTCCCAAGTTATATTGACCTACGCTCATCGCTTTGCCGCCCTCGCCCTGTACCGTGACGAACGCAAGATAAGTGTTGCCGCCGCAAGCGACGACGAAACGTTCCTTTTTGTTCTCCACGACTTCGCCGGGAGCGCCGTGAACGTCCGACGTCGTCACCTCGCTTTTGATTACTTTTAGGGTGCCGAACGGCGTGGAACAATATGTGGACGGGAATCCGTAGAAAGCTCTGACTCTGTTGTGAAGCTCTGTTGCGGTCAACGTGAAATCGAGTTTGCCGTCCTGCTTTGTAAGCTTTTTGCAAAAAGTGGCTTGACTGCCGTCCTGCGGTACGCTTACGGCAGTGCCGTCTTCGATGGCGTCGAGAGCCTCAACGCAAGCCGTAGCGGAAAGCGCGGCAAGCGCTTCAAAACAATACTCCGCGTTTTCGTCTCCGTTAAGGGGTATGGATCGCGATAAAATTATATCGCCGGCATCCATGGCGTAGACGGTGTGCATTATGGTCGTGCCTATCTCGCTGTCGCCGTTGAGCAGCGCCATTTGTATGGGAGAAGCGCCTCTGTATTTTGGCAGTAGCGACGCGTGCGTATTGATTACGCCGTGCGGACATATTTCCAAGACTTCCTCCGAGAGCATTTGCCCGTATGCGGAAGTTACCATTATATCGGCTCCGAGCGCGCGCAAATCGGAAACGCCGTCCCTGCTTATCTTCTCGTACTGATAGAGAGGAATGTCGTGTTCCGACGCAAACAGCTTGACCGGGGACGGGATTACCTTACCGTTCCTGCCGTTGACTTTGTCTGGCTGAGATACTATGCCCACTACCGTGTGCCGAGAAGCATATATCGCTTCCAAAACAGTCCTTGAAAAATCTCCCGTTCCGAGAAAAATTACCTTCATATATCACCTGATTACTTTATCTATGAAAAGTACGCCGTCCAAGTGGTCGCACTCGTGGCAAATTATCCTTGCCGTCCAGCCCTCGGCTTTCATGACGTGAGGCGCGCCGTTCCTATCTCGATAACTTACGGTAAGGTACATCGGGCGTTTGACTTTGCCGTTTTTGGAAGACGACACCGAAAGGCATCCCTCGACGCCTATCTGCGATCCGTGAGTATCGGATATTACCGGATTAACCATCTCCGTAATATCTCCGGGTTCCGGCTCGACGATAATCACCCTCTTACAAACGCCTACCTGAGGTCCCGCAAGTCCGACGCCCTCGGATGAGTGCAACGTTTCTATCATATCGTCTATGAGCGTGTGCAAACGCTCGTTAAACTCCGTAACCTCGCGCGCTTTTTTGCGAAGTATGGGTTCGCCTTCCTGAAAAATATTCCTGATTGCCATGGCTGCTCCTTATAACATCTGTTGTGGATTTATCTCCGTGAAAACGGTCGTTTTGTCCGTATTGGCGTTGTTTGCTACTTCATATATTACGGGCATCAGCTCTTCCGCCGAGTCGTTATCGAGCCATAACACTATTTGGTATCGATAAAACGAACGTAATTTTTTGAGCGGCGCTTGCATCTTTTGAAGGTTGCGTATGCCCGTTGCATGCTTCTTGATTTCGGCAAGAGTGGACGTGAGCATCGTCGCCGAATCGCGCGCGACGTTTTCGTACTCCGACAGCACGAGAATGCGTACTATCTTAGTGAACGGCGGATACTTGGTAAGCTCCCGAGTGTTGATCTCTTTTTTGTAAAACCCTACGTAATCGTACTGCTTGGCAAAACCGTATACGTAATGACGCGGATTGTAGGTCTGCATTATTACGCGCCCTGCCTTTTGCTCCCTGCCGGCGCGCCCTGCTACCTGAGTGATAAGTTGGAAGGTGCGTTCCGCGGAACGATAATCGGAATAGTACAGCGCAAGATCCGCGTCTATTATGCCTACGAGCGTGACGTTTTTGAAGTCGTGTCCCTTGGCTATCATCTGCGTGCCGACAAGAATGTCCGCGTCGCCTCTACCGAACGCCGTAAGTATTTTGAGGTAGGCGTCCTTGGTTGTGGTGGTATCGTTGTCCATGCGCAGTACGCGCGCGGACGGGAAAATGCGTTTGACCTCGGATTCTATCTTTTCGGTTCCCGTTTTGCCCTCTTTGATATCCTCATTACCGCATATCGGGCACTTGGTTATGGCGCGGTACCGCGCTCCGCAATAGTGACAACGTAGCGTGTTGTCCTCTTTGTGATAAGTAAGACTTACCTCGCAATTGGGGCATCTCGGGACAAATCCGCACTCCCTGCAACGCAAAAACGATGCGTATCCGCGTCTATTGAGGAATAGCATGGCTTGGTTGCCGTCAGCCAAAGTTTGCTCCAACGCCGATATGAGTCGAGCGGAAAAAATGCCGGTATTGCCGCGCTTGATTTCTTCACGCATATCGACTGTTTCGAGGGTGGGAAGTTCCCTGTCGTTGACCCTGTTTTTAAGTGTGACAAGAGTGTATTTCCCGTTCACCGCGTTATGGTAAGTTTCGAGTGACGGAGTCGCGCTGCCGAGCACGAGTTTGGCTCCGTTGTACGCTCTGCGAAACTCCGCGACTTCGGATGTAAAGTATCTCGGATTACTCTCCGACACATAACTCGAATCGTGCTCTTCGTCTATAATAATAAGTCCGACGTTGCTTATCGGCGCAAATATCGCCGAACGCGCTCCGAGCGCTACGCGCGCTTCTCCCGAAAGCAGTCTGCGCCACTCGTCGTAACGCTCGCCGTCCGAAAGTCCGCTATGCAATACGCCTACTTTGTCGCCGAATCTCGCACGGAACAATCCGAGCATTTGCGGCGTCAACGATATTTCCGGGACAAGCATTATCGCAGTCTTCCCTTCGGCAAGCACGCGTTCTATAAGATTCATATAGACTTCCGTCTTGCCGCTTCCGGTGACTCCGTGTAGTAAGTAGGTTCCGCTTTGACCGCCGTTGATCGTATCTACGGCGTTACTCTGTTCGGCGGTAAGAGTGACTACTTTGCGCTCCGTTTTGAAGCTGTCCGGCGCGCGGTTTTCCTCGACTGTTTGGCGTATGAGAATGCCCTTCTCCAACAGCGCTTTGACGGCACTCGCGGAAAACTCGGCGTTGATTTCCGCTTCCGGCGCGCTCTCGACTTCAGCCAAACGTGCGATTATGCCGCGTTGCGCCTTGGCGGTCGATTTGATCCCGACAAGAGCCGACTCCGAATCGTACTCCTCTTTGTTAAAATACAGGTAATTGCGTTTGAGAACCTTGACTCTGCCGCCCCTGAGTTTGGCGGGAATAAAGAGTCTGAGACAGTCGATAAATCGCAAGTTGCTCTTGGACATGTGACGCGCAAGTGCGACCATCTCCGGCAATATGACCGGGTAGTCGTCAAGCTTCATGATGATGTCCTTGATGTCGTGGCGGGTATCGGCGTGCTCCTTTTTGCCTATGACAAAACCCTCTATTTGACGTCTGCCGAACGGCACCAAAACGCGGTACCCGACGTCTACGTCAAACGGAGAGTGGTAGTCGAAAACCTTATCGATTTCCGAATTGCTGATATCTACTATTACTTCGTAAACCATCAATAAAGTGCGTCTAAAATTACGTCCGCAAGCTCGGATTTGGTCATCTTTTCGAGAGCCGTCATCGATCCGTCGGAGGCAATGAGTGTGGCAATATTAGTGTCCGCGTCAAACCCGGCGCCCTCTAACGTAACGTCGTTGGCGACTATGAGATCGGCGTTCTTGGAGCGTAACTTCTTGACGGCGTTCGGGATGAGATCCTCTGTTTCCGCCGCGAATACGACAAGTTTCTTCTGCCCTTTGGCGGCTCCGACTTCCTTGGCGATGTCCGGGTTCTTGGTAAGTTCGAGAGTGAGTTCCTCCGCCTTTATCTTGGACGGCGAATAGTTCTTGACCCTGTAATCCGCCGGGGCGCCGCTCATGATCACGACGTCCGCGCGCGGTAAGTTGTCCATGACGGCTTTGCGCATATCGGCGGTAGTTTTGACGCCTATTACCTCTACGCCCTTGGGAATGCCGACGGTGACGTTGCCGACTACGAGTATGACGTTGCCGCCTCTTGCCGTAACCGCTTCCGCTATCGCCATGCCCATTTTGCCGGACGATCTGTTGGTTATAAAGCGCACCGCGTCTATGGGTTCGCTCGTAGCGCCTGCCGTGACAAGCACCGTTTTGCCACGATAATCGGGGTTCGGCGTAAGGTCCGCGTCTACGCGCGACACGATGTCTATAGGCTCGGTCATTTTGCCTATGCCGACGTCTCCGCAAGCAAGTCTGCCGTCGATGGGCCCTACAAAGCGGTATCCGCGCTCTTTGAGCGTTAGTATATTGCGCTCAACTACCGGATTGAGATACATGCCGGTGTTCATCGCGGGACAAACGTACACCGGCGCTTTGGTTGCCATAACCGTGGTGGTAAGCATGTCGTCGGCAATGCCTTCGGCAAGCTTGCCTATCACGTTTGCGGTAGCCGGCGCAATGACAAAAGCCGTCGCCAAGCGCGCGTAACCGATATGTTCCACCTCGAATTCACGCTCTTTGTCGAACGTCTCTATGACGACTTTGTTTTTTGAAAGAGTCTCGAACGTAAGCGGTGAAACGAACTCCGTGGCGTTCTTGGTCATGATCACGCGCACGTCGTAGCCGAGTTTGACAAACCGCGACACTATCTCGCACGATTTGTATACGGCTATTCCGCCGGTAACGCCGAGAATTATCGTCTTTTTCATTACCGGGATTCGTTATTATCGACGACTATTTTGATTTTGTCCTCGTATATCTCTTTGGCGGCGTAAGATACGGCTTTGAGCCCGGATTTTTCGAGAGCTTCGCTGTCTACGTCTTCCAATTCTTTCGCGCGTTTGGTAACGCCGATTACGAGTGCATAACGGCAAGGTGCCTTTTGGATAAGTTTGTCAATGGGCGGATCTATCATCATAACGATCATTCTCCTATCTTGTTTATTTTTATTCTAAGTTCTGCACTTGTTCCCTAACCATTTCGATTTGGTTTTTGAGTATCAAGGCAAGTTTGGTTATCTCTATATCGTTGCATTTGCTGCAAATGGTGTTCGCCTCGCGGTTGGCTTCCTGAGTAAGGTTATCGAGGGATTTGCCGACGTGCTCCTCGGTATCGATTATCTCATAGTAGTGAGCTATGTGCGCGCGAAGACGCGTGATCTCTTCGTCGATATTGGTGCGGTCTACAAAGAACGCAACCTCGGAAGCAAGTTTGGATTCGTCTAACGCGACGTCGCCGAGAGCCTCCGAAATGCGCGCGGTGAGATCCGTGCGATACTTGCTAACGACCGCAGGCACGCGTTCCGCTATTCTATCGACAAGGTCGGAAATCGTCACGAGTTTAAGTTTGATGTCCTCAACAAGCTTTTCGCCCTCGCTCAGGCGCATGACTTTGAGCGCGTCGAGCGCTTTGGTCGTGGCTTCTTTGATAAGCGTTACCGCCAGCTCGTCCTCTTCGCCGAGTACGGGTTTGACCATGTCAGGCACTTTGATGAGTGCGGACGCCGTCAAGTCGTTGCAAACGCCCATCTCTTCCAACTTGGCGCCTACGTTTTTGTAAACCTCGGCAAGAGCGGTATTGAGTTCGAATACGCTCGATACCCTGCTGTCCTCGGCGTTGAGATAAACGTCCGCGTGACCGCGATACAAGTCCGATTTGAGTAACTTGCGAATTTCGTTCTCGGCAAAAATATAGTTGCGCGGAAGCTTGAACAAGAGATCCAAGTACCGATGGTTTACGGTGCGGATTTCCACAACTATTTTAAGTCCCTCATTTTCCGCAATCCCCTTACCGTATCCCGTCATACTATAATGCATAATACCTCCGCTCGGATACTATCCGAATTACTGAATAAGCGACCCTTTCGAGTCGCTTATATTTTAACACGTGCGCGCGCTTTGTAAAGTATTTTACTAAAATTATTTTGAGTTATCCACAATTTGCAAAAATTCTTTCTCGGAAATAATTTCTATGCCGAGTTTTTGCGCCTTTTGAAGCTTGCTCCCGGCGTCTTCTCCGGCAATTACGAGATTGACGGATTTTGAAACGGTATCCGACGTCGTGCCGCCCAAAGAGCGTATGATTTCTTGCGCTTGGCTACGCTTGTATGACGAAAGAACACCGGTGATTACGACGTTTTTGCCGCTGAACGCGCCCTCGGTAACCGGTTCCTCGTTGACAAACTCCACCCCGTAAAACAAAAGATTGTTGATGATCTCGACGTTGTCCGCCGATGAAAAATACTTGACTACGTTGTCCGCCATGACGTCGCCGAAATCGTCTATCTCGGTTATGCTCTCCTTAGTCGCGTGCATCAACGCGCCGAGAGTAACGAATTTGGCGGCAAGTTCCTTGGACGCCTTTTTGCCTATTGTCGGAATGCCCAACGCGAATATGAAGCGCGACAACGTCGTGCGTTTGGATTTTTGTATGCTGTCAATGAGATTTTTTGCTTTCTTCTCTTTGAATCCGTCGAGTCGCATAAGGTCTTCATACGTCAGCGTATAGAGCTTGTCCGGCGTATCGACGTGCAAGTCGTTGTAGAGTTGCTCGGCGGTCTTTTCGGAAAAACCGTCGATATCCATGCACGCTTTGTCCGCAAAATGATCCAATACCGAAATGATGCGCGGCGCGCAAGTTTCTTTGTTGGTGCAATAGTAAAACGCGCCCTCCGCTCTTACCGGCGCGCCGCATGCCGGGCACACCGTCGGCGGTAAAATATCAGCGCTCTCGGACGTGTGTTCGTATACGCCCATTATCTCCGGGATAACGTCGTTGCTACGCCGTATGAGTACGCGCGATCCGATCTTAATTCCCTTCCTTTGGATATCCGAATAGTTATTTAAGGTAGCCCGTTTGACGGTTACGCCCATTAAGTCAACGGGATCCAAAACCGCCAGAGGATTAAGTTTGGACGTGCGCGAAACCTGCCAAATCACGTCGCGCAATATCGTAGTTGTTTCAACCGCTTTGAACTTATACGCAAGCGCCCATTTGGGGAATTTTTCGGTATAACCGAGCTCGGACCTCAGCGATACTTTGTTTACCTTGATAACGGCTCCGTCGATGAGAAAATCCAAGTCGCCGCGCGTAGCCTCGATGCGGTTAAGGGAAGCTTCCAGCGTTTCCAAGTCGTTGACTATCTCAAACTGCTCGCCTACCAAAAAGCCGTTGTCGATGATGAATTTTCGCATGTCCGCCTGCGTATCGAAATCGACGCCCTCGTGGTAGCCGATGTTGTATGCGAAAAAGTCTAATTTGCGTTTAGCCGTCTCTCTCGGATCCAAGTTTCGTATGGCTCCGGCTACGGCGTTGCGCGGATTTTTAAGAGGGACTTCAGCCGTTTTGTTGTACTCGTCAAACGCCGAAAAACGCATTATTCCCTCGCCCTGTATCTCGATCAGCCCTTTGTATTTGATGGTAAGAGGCACCGTCCTGATGGTTTTGACTTGCTCCGTAACGTCCTCGCCGACCTCGCCATCGCCACGCGTCGCGCCGGTGACAAGAGTTCCGTTATCGTACGTCAAAGACAGCGTCAGCCCGTCGAATTTATGTTCGAGAGTCATCTCCGGGACGTAGCCGAGCTCCTTTTTGATACGATTGAAAAAGCCGTCAACCTCTTCTATACTCTTGGCTTTGTCCAGAGAATACAATCTCGCTTTATGTGTGTATTGGGCAAAACTTTTGAGCGGTGCGCCTCCTACGCGTAATGTGGGCGAATCCGGCAGACGAAATACGAGCTCATTTTCAAGCGCGACGAGTTCGTCGTACAGTTTGTCGTACTCGGCATCGGAAACGGTGGGGTCGTCCAATACGTAATATTCGTACGCGTATTTGTTGAGTAGAGCTACAAGCTCTCGCATCCTATCCATATAAACCTCACTTGACAAGCTTTAACGGCGCCAACGCCAAAATGAATTTCTTGGTGCCGAGCTTGGGAAACGCTACCGTTGCCGTGGCGTCTTTGCCCGATCCCAAAACTACCAAAATCGTGCCCTCTCCGTACGTCGGGTGCGATACCTTGGCTCCGCCTATGAATCCGCTGAGATCCTTTTGGACGGATGACGGGGCTTGCGCTTTGACTTCTTTGTGCGGTCTGGTGCCGGCTCCCATATGTATGCGCTTAACGTCGGATACTTTGTCTTCGTCCCAAAACGCCGGTCTGTCGCCGCGTCCTTCGATGTACGCCATGCGCTCGCCGTACAACGCGTACGGATTCTCTTTGGTCTTGCCCTTGGATTCCTCGATAAATCTCGACGGCATGCCCGGCATTACGTGGTTAAAACGATACCTCTTTTGCGCGCACGATATGTACAGTCTCTCCTTTGCACGAGTGACGGCTACGTACATTATGCGACGTTCCTCTTCGAGCGCGCCCTCTTTGATACTGCGCGACGACGGGAAAATTTCCTCTTCGCATCCTACTATGAATACCGCCCTGAATTCCAGTCCCTTGACTGCGTGCATGGTTGCTATGGTGATTTTGTCGGGATTGGAAAGCTCCTCTTTGCTTTCGGTGACAAGAGTCATCGTTTGCAAAAATTCGCCGATGCCCGCACTCGGGTTGTTGGCGTGGTACTCCTTGACGTAATTGACAAATTCGCAAATGTTTTCCCACCTGCCGTAATCCTCTTCTTTGCCGGTAGTCGTGTACGCCGCTTCGAATCCGACGCGCCCTACAAGGTACTCGGTGAACTCGTCAAGCGGTAACGTCGAATTTGCCATAAGGTCGTTGACGACGTCGCGGAATAACTCCACTTTTTTGACTACGCCGTTGCCGAGCTTTTTGGTGTACTTGTCAAGTTCGAGCAATATGTCGAAAACCGGTATCTCCGACTCCATGGCGCAATTTTCGAGCTTCTCTACCGTTGCGTCTCCTATTCCCCTCGCCGGGAAATTGATGACTCTGCTTATTGCCTCGTTGTCGCGGTTGTTTGCAACCAAACGCATGTACGCCACGACGTCCTGCACCTCTTTGCGGTCAAAGAATTTGAAGCCGCCTATCACACGGTATCCGAGTCTTGCCGAGCTTAGTTTGTTCTCGAATATGCGCGTAAGCGAATTGACTCTGACAAGTATGGCAAAGTCACTGTTTCGGTATCCGTTATAGCGCATTAGGGTGCCTATTTGGTTGACAACCCATTCCGCTTCGTTATGGTCGTTCCATCCGACGTAATACTCTACGCGAACGCCGCCCTTTTTGGATGTGAACAGTTCCTTTTGGTGACGCTCCTTGTTGTTGCATATGACGTTGTTGGCGCATTTGAGTATCGGCTCGGTGGAACGATAGTTTTCCATGAGTTTGTGTACTTTGACTTCTTCCCCGGGGAAGTCCTTGTCAAAGTTTAGAATATTGTCTACCCTCGCGCCGCGCCAGCCGTATATGCTCTGGTCGTCGTCGCCGACAACGAACAGGTTGCCCCATTTGCCTTGCAAAATCTTGACGATCTCGTACTGCACTTTGTTGGTATCTTGGAACTCGTCCACGTGGATGTAACGGAAGCGATTTTGGTAAAAGTTGCGCGCTTCCTCGGAATTGTCCAATAGGAATTTGAGTTTGTGCAACAGGTCGTCAAAGTCCATGGCGTTGGCGTCCTTCAAGAGTTCCTCGTACCTTACAAACAGTCTGCGGACGTCCTCGGCGTCTTCCACGGTGCCGTTGATTTCGGCAAAATACTCGTCGGGGTCCATGCCGTCGTTTTTGGCTTTGGATATATGTCCCCTGCCCGTTTCTTTGAGCGCGGTACCGTCTAAGTGCAATTCCCTAAGCGCTTTGGCTATGACGCGTCCGCTGTCAGACTCGTCGTAAATGCTGAAATTCCTGTTATAACCTATTTGATCGCCGAATTTCCTGAGTATGCTTGCCGCCAAAGAGTGGAACGTCGATACCCATACGCCGTTGTCTTCGCCGAGCAAAACGTTGAGCCTGTTGCGCATTTCTGCGGTCGCTTTGTTGGTAAACGTTATGGCAAGGATGCTGTATCCTTTTATTCCCTTTTCTTGAACAAGATATGCCACTCTGTGCGTGAGCACCCTCGTTTTGCCCGAACCGGCGCCTGCAAGCACCAATACTTTGCCCTCTGTGTCGCAAACGATTTCTTTTTGTACGTCGTTAAGATTTTCTAAAATGTTCATATTTTGCTGTTCCATTTATATCCGAAATATTTTTCGAGAAGGAATATTACGTATGTATCGGTCATGCCGGCTATGTAGTCCGATATGTACGTTTCCGGGCACGCCGAGCAACGTCGATACAACTCCGGAATTTCGTAAGGGTGCGTGTAAAGATAGTCGAACAAGTCGCTCAACCACTTGACGGCAAGCTCTTCTTCCGCCGTGGCGTGCTCCGAAAAGTAAATCTTGCGGAACATGAATTGCCGAAGCTCCGTCATGGCGTCCTCGACGCCCTTGCTCATGCAAACGAACGGTTTGCCGTAAGAATTTTCTATCACGTCCTTGACAAGCGTGTTTATCTTTGCCCTCTTGCCTACGCCGAGTACGCCTTCCACACTCGAAGGGATGTCCTCTTCGCTCAACATGCCGGCGCGGATGGCGTCGTCGATGTCGTGATTGAGGTACGCTATCCTATCCGCAAAGCTTACGACTTTGCCCTCTAAGGTTTCGGGATGTCCCGTCGATTTATGCTCCAAGATGCCGTTACGCACTTCATACGTCAGATTCAAGCCTTTACCGTCGTTCTCCAAAACGTCAACGACTCTCAAACTCTCCTCGTTATGCGAAAAATGCCCGGTCAAACTATTAAGGACGCGTTCGCCGATGTGTCCGAACGGCGTATGCCCCAAGTCGTGTCCGAATGAGATTGCCTCCGCAAGGTCCTCGTTAAGCTCCAAGCAACGCGCCATCGTGCGCGCTATCTGCATAACCTCCAACGTGTGCGTCATACGCGTGCGGTAATGATCCCCTGTGGGCGCTATAAAGACTTGCGTTTTGTGCTTCAATCTGCGGAAAGATTTGCAATGGATTATTCTATCGCGATCGCGTTGGAACTCCGTGCGCAACGGGCACGGCTCTTCCTCGACGGCTCTGCCTCTCGTCGCCGTCGACAAGCATGCGTACGGCGATAAATACAATTTTTCGCATTCCAGATACTTCTGCTTCATACTCCGAAAAAAACCGCCCGAATAAGTCCGGACGGCAAAGGTTAGTAACCGTCTCCGGCTACATAATTATATAGTTTTTCGCCTATATTGTCAAGTAAGCGGCGGTACTCCCTCTCCGCTCGGATACATCTTTTGCGTAAGCTCGTTTAGGCTGTATTCGTACTGCGCACGCGTTATGGCTCCCGTCCTGACAAAATTGCGCAACACGTTGACTTGCCTTACGTATAAGGCGTCCTTCGGGCTCAATCCGTTGTCCTCCGGGTCGGTTCTGAGAAAATCTGCTTGTGAAAAATCCATATGCTTATTTACGGAAAAGTTTTGAGAATATGCTCTTTTTTTCGTACGGCTCGGTCGTGACGTTGCCTACGCCGTAACCGTCTGCCGATATTGCTTGTTTGACGCTCTCGATGTCTACGTCGTCATCGGCAATGATTACAACGTTGCCGTTCGCGCGCGACGCTTTGGCGCTATTTACGCCACGGATTTTGCGAACGACGTCGTTGACGTGACTTTCGCACATCCCGCACTGCATGCCTTCTACTTCTATAACCGCTTTTTTCATACGATGTTCTCCTTGACCGTATGATATTTTAGTTAAGGTCTCCGTAAATGTCAAGGCTGTGAATAAATTTCTTGGGGCTATTTACTTACTTTTTTCCGACTCGGCAGGCTCGCGATGTTTGTTCTTGCCTCTTTCGTCCACGAAAAAATATTGCACGGCTCGAAGTATCGCCGTACCTACGACAAGACACACCGACCACTCGACTATACCGTTGACGCCGACAAGCGCCCATACGATATTAAAAAAGTTGTTGCCGTACTGCGCAAACTCCGCGCTTTTCCCGAAACAAAAATAAAATAAAGTGACAAACAGCAATGTGTGTATAATCGCGCCGGACAACATGGTTATCGCCCCCGAAACGGTGCGCGGTAAACGCGTTTTGCTCAGTCCTTTATAAATCAATCCGCTGATAAAACCGAACGCTATTCTCGGTAAAAGACAAAGTAGCGCGCTAAGCCACGGATTTATATTAAACAGCATCGTGCCGAACGCGCTCATTCCGAAACATTGTAAAAAGCTCGTCAGCCCGAATATCAATCCGAGTCCCGCGCCGAAAACGGCGCCGTATGCGCACGCGCCGACGATAACGGGTATCATCATGAAAGTGATTTCCACCACTCCTATGCGCAAATAGCCTATCGGCGTAAATGCCATAGCTATGAGAATCGCCGTCAGTAAGGCGAACAATACTATCTTTTTGACGTCTTTACGATTAGTTTTTTTCACTCCATTCACCAATTCCGTTTTTTATTAGTCGGAATCTTCCCCATCGTCATCGTCATCTATATCCGAATCGTCATCCACTAACTCATCCAAAAGATCGTCGATATCCTCCGGATCGAAACAATCTTCCGATATGTCGTCGTATTCTATGCTATCTATATTGTCTTCGTCCTCGTCGTCTTCCTCGTTTTCTTCGTCGTACACATAATTTCTCTTGCGGCGATTCTCGAACGGATTCCTCATGTAGGCGTAATCGTTCTCTTCCTCTTCGTCTTCGTCGTAGTCTGCCGAGTAATCCCCTGCCGAACGGTACGCGTCAAGCTCCGCTTCGAGCTCGTATCTGCGGTGAGTGTGGTCGCGCGTTTTGGCGCGTTTGACGTTCTTTGCCTGCAACTCCGAGAGAAATTGAAGTACGAGAGTCACGCTCTTTTCGTCAATCGCGCAATAGACTATGCCGTCTTCCATTTTGAGCAGTTTGGCGGTTATCATGCGCATGACGCTACCTAATGAAGACGTGTTCTTGCCGCCCTTGCCGAGTTCCTTCGGTTTGCAACCGAACGGTTCTTCGGTAAGTTTGATAAAAATATCCTTCGAATTCGTCTTGTGTATCGCTTCGGCTCCGATTTTCGCGTTGCTTACGCTCAATGTAGCCTTGGGCGGTTCGTGTTTCTTGAAAAACTTCTCGAGTCCCGAGTCGTCTATAAAGAATACTCCGGCTTCCGCCTCGCACACCGCTCCTGCCTCCGTCAACGCTTGTATGGCTTTGAGCGCGTCGGCGGAACTTGCGCCGCTTGCTTTGAACGTATAAAACGTCACCGGCTCCCTCTTTTGCGTTTGCCTGTATATTAAGTTGAGTAACCCTAAGTTTATTTCCATTATCCTTCCTCACCCTTCTACAAAATGTTGTCGATGACTTTGCCGTAAGTGTGGGCGTCATCGGTAAAGCTGACGTCGTTTACGGGCGTTAGATCACGGTACGCGCGCTCGTCGCGAAAATGTGTGAACGCGCCTTGCTCCGCGCAAACATAGCTACGGAAAAATTCGGACACGATAACCGGCGTGTATAACCTCTTCATGTATATCTGTCCCTCGCTTATCAAGTCCAAGTCGCTGACCGGTACGACGGAAACTTCCGACAACGATTTGTCTTGCGGATCGAATTGCGCCGAAAACGAAGGCACCCAGGTTTTGCCGCACTCGGCGGAAAACTGCTGTTTGGTATGCACGCTCTGCGAACCTAAAAATACTTGGACGTTGCAATTGTCGCGTATTACCTTGGCGGTGTTCTCCGAATAGGTGAGATCGAGTTGCTCGTAGGACTGCACAAACAAGTGAAACCATATGTTACGCGAACGCGCCGTGGCTATCTTGTTCTCGAAATCTTTGATGGGCGGTATGTTGCAAAACTCGTCCAGCATGAAGTGCATGGCTCGAGTCGTGGGGACGTTGTCGGCGTTTTTTGCGCTGTTTTCCGCTTTGAGCAGCATTTTGCGGTACACCCAATCGACAAACAACCCGGCTATGGTATAGTCGCTCTTGTCGTAATCGCGCGTGGCTATGAAGATGGCAAACGGACGATCGTCATCCGCCTCTATATCGATTGTGGAACCCGTGGTCAAGGCATATACGTGCCCTAAATTCCATTTGTTCATGTATCCCTCGTATACGCCGGCGTAACTCCTGCGCGTGTTGGGCGCGTTGACAAGCACGGTGCGCGTCAAACCGACTATGTACGGGGATTTGCCGCGGAATATCGGGTGACGTTCCAATGTGGGACGATCGTCGTTATCGACAAAATCACGACGCAAGCGCGTGTAGTAATCCTCTATCGTCTTGATCGTCATCATGTCCTTCGTAAACCCCGAACCCGGCGTGGCGGCGTCCTCAAGCATGCTCAAAAGCAAGCCTTTGAGAAAGTTCTGCGCGCCTTGCTCCCACGTGCGATCATTCTGACTCTGCACTTGTATGGCTTGGTTTGCAAATTCGTTTACCAAAGAAGCAACCTCGGAATTGACTACGTCTTTGCGGAAGTTAATGTACCTGTCGAACGCCTCGCCTGTAGCAAACGCCCTGCCCTCGCACTCTATGTATCCGAATTCGCTGAAGTCCTCCGGCTTGTTGTACGGCAAAAGATCGTCCGACAGCGCGCCCGTGCGCACCTTGACGTCCTTGCCGATATCGTTGACGGACATCTTCTTTTCGTACATCTCGCTAAGCGGATTCCATCTGTCGGAACGGCTGAAATCCTTGAAGTTGAGTATGTACAGCCTGTATCCGCGCTCTTTGAGAAAACGCGCGTTATGTTCAAAAATCTCGCCTTTGGGATCCGTAATGAACAAGTTTGGTTTATTCTTTTGCATTGCAACGGCGCGAAGCTCGGGCTCCATGCAACCCGTTGTTTTGCCCGATCCCGTCGTGCCGACATAGAGTTCGTGGTACTTAGGCAAAAAGTGATACCTGAGTTCGAGTTTGCTTTGTTCTTCTTTGGTGAGCCTCTCGAACGTGTCTACCGTGTACACTCCGCCGTCCTTATCCACGTAATCGTTGGCATACGGGAAACCGCGGACTTCCGTATTAGGTAAATCCTTATATAATACCGTTTCCACGTCCTTGCTATTGATAATCTCGTCATAGCTTATCTTTTTGGAATTCTCCAAATACTGTTCGACGTAACCGGCCGTCAGTTCTTCCGTAAAAGAGTTATGTGCCATAACACCTCCTTATCAGCGGTAGAAACCTATCTTTTGCGTAGGTTTAGCGGAAGAATTGTTGACGCTCTTCCACTCCTTCTTTTCGTACTCATCGATATAGCGCATGCGGTCGTAATAATCGAGTTTTTCCGACGTGATCGCCTCGATGAACGAAAAATCTATGTTCTTCTTGTTGTACGCTGATATGACGTCTTGCATGATTGACGACACATATGTATAGAGCGATACCGCTTCGTCCGAATGTTTATCCTTGTATTCCTCCGGCAGTACCGTGCAGCCCTCGTATAGGTATTGCTCGGATATTTCCGTAAGCTCCCTTATGACTGCGGCGCGTTTCAAGTTGCCGCAAAGTTCGTAGACCTTGCCGAGAAAGTGCATTGCGGGTATGTCGCCCCACATTACACACTGTTTCAACCGCAATATCGCCTTGTCGTAATTGACGTCCGTGCCTATGCCGATAGCATATAACAGCCCCGTCTGCCTCGTTGCTATAAGGTTGCCGGAAGCGCCGGCAAATTTGATTTTCGCAAACCGAATTTCCGGTTGATATGTCTTGTAGTGGCTGTAATCGAACCAGCCCCAGCTGACGCTTGAATCCTCACCGGATCCGATGTTCTGTATCGTGGCAAGCACGTCGCCCTTGATGTCAAGCAACGAATCTATATCCGTAAACTGCTCGTCCGAACGCCTACGGCTGTACAGTACCTGCTGATCCGTCGTTTTGCCGAGCCTGACAAGCTCTTTGAGTATTAAATTCTTGCACTCGGCGACAAGATTCTTATCAAGATCGTAAGCTTCCCCTATAAAATTGATTATCGCGCATGCGTCGCGATTATATTCCGCAGTTTGCGCGTTCGACATTATGGTCGTTGACAAAACCATGCTGTAAAAAGCCTCGTAATTAGCGAAGATATCTCCAATCATTTCTTACCTCTGTAATATTAAATGTAAATGTGTTTACGGAGCGAATAAACCGCCCTGACCTCAGCCTAAATTGCCTCTTAAAAAAATTCTAAACATATTTGCATACCCTCCTTTGTCCCCCTGAAAATCTTTCCCTATACATATTATATAGTATTGTTTTTTGTATTGTCAAACAAATCTTGCAAAAACATAGCAAGGGTTTTGCTGTTTTGATATTTTATACCTATAAGAGGCAACCTTGCCTCTTATAGGATAATCCGCAACGCGGATTCCATACCGTTTTTTATAAAAACATTGCCATATAATGGGGAATCGTCAGTTTTACGTCGTTTTCTCCGACATTTCCGTCAACGATTTTATATGCCACAGACGGCTCGTACGCGTCGATGAACCTGTTTAGCGACTTTGTTGCGGTATTGCCGGCTTTTACTTCAATGGGAACGATTTCGCCGTTCTTTTCTATCATAAATTCAAGTTCGTTGGAGTCATCCGGTTTGTAGTAATAAAGCGCGTAACCGTTCTTCGTCAGAATTTCGGCAATAACATTCTCGTAAATGCCGCCTTTCGCATTCCCTTTTATCGTGTTTTCCAAAATCGCCCTTTTGGTTTCAAAACCGTACATAGCGCATAGCAAACCGGTGTCATTGAGATATAATTTGAACCGATCTTCGTCCGCATTCGCCATCAACGGCAAATACGGTTCGCGGATATTGTAGCACGGATTTACAATGTCGGAATCTTTGAGCCACTGCACGCTTCCGCCGTATTTTTTGCTCGTCTGCCCACTCTCCACTGTGGAGTACTGAAACTTTTTGACTTCTTTGGCAAGCTGTTTGGGGATGGCGTCATAACACTTGCGCACTTTCGTTTTTTCAGAGCCCCTCGCATGCTTTGCAATGTCAAAACGATAGTTTTCAAGAATTTTGTCTTGGATTTCCGCGACCCTCGTGAAATCATGATTTTCTACGTAATTCGCCACAACTTCCGGCATACCTCCGACTACCATATATTCGCGGAACAATGTTTCATATTTTTCATTGAGCAAAGTCGGCACTTTTTCTCTCTTTTCAAAAAATTCTTTGAGATAAGAAATTCCGCTTTCATAGCCTTCTGCCCAAAGAAATTCTTCAAAATCCAGCGAATACATCGTGAGAAACGTCTCGTATCCGGTGGGTACCGATTCCGGCTCCTCCGTGTTTTCGTCGGCGTCTTCACCATACGTCAGTCCCAAAAGGCTACCGGACGTAACAATATCGTATCTGCCGTCTTCCGCAAGAAATTTCAAGGAGGTACGCGCCCTTCCGCATGCCTGTATCTCGTCTAAAAATATCAAAGTCCCGTTTTTGACAAGATTTACACCGTTTATCATTGCCGTCATTCTTTTATAAATCGATTCAGCATCCAACGCACTACCGAAAATCTGCTTCAATTCCGGGTTCTTAATGAAATTGATTTCAACGAAACTCTTGTATTCTCTCTTACCGAACTCTCTGACAAGATAAGTTTTCCCGACCTGCCTTGCGCCTTTAACCATCAGACAGTTGTTACGATGAGTATTTTTCCATTCGACAAGCTTGTCGTATGCCTTCCTTTTGAGCATAAACGTTCTCCGTAAACAGTTTGTTAAGGATATTATATGCTCTTAATCTTGGTTTGTCAACACGAAAAGGAATAAAATCGGATATAAGATTGTCGAAAAAAGGAATAAAATCGGATATTGACTTTGGCTAAAAAGGAATAAAATCGGATATTGCGTTCCATGAAAAAGGAATAAAAACGGAAGGCTTCGACAAAACCCCGGCGAGTCTTCCGATTTCATTATCCGTATATGCGTAAAAGCGTAGCGTTTTTCCATCCCGCGTTTTAGGACGTTTTTTTGATCTTGGGAATTAAATGCAAAAAAGCAGCCATTCTTTGAAAAATGACTGCTTTTTGTATTTAAGTATTAAATTTTGTGTTTTTAGCCGTTTACGGAAACTCTCGAACCGAAATTATTTTCTCGGGTTCTTGATGTTGGCTTGGGCTGCTGCAAGACGTGCGATCGGTACTCTGAAGGGAGAGCAGGATACATAGTCAAGTCCGATGTCGTGGCAGAACTCGATGCTGGAAGGATCGCCGCCGTGCTCGCCGCATATTCCGCAGTGGAGCTTGGAATTGGCGCCCTTGCCGAGGGTAACTGCCATCTTCATGAGTTTGCCGACGCCGATCGTATCGAGACGCGCAAACGGATCGGATTCGTAAATCTTGGCGGCATAGTAGCTCGGAAGGAACTTGCCTGCGTCGTCACGGCTGAATCCGAAGGTCATTTGGGTAAGGTCGTTGGTGCCGAAGCAGAAGAAGTCTGCCTCTGTGGCAATTTCGTCCGCGGTAAGCGCCGCTCTCGGGATCTCGATCATGGTGCCGACTTCATACTTGAGGTCTACGCCGGCTTCTTTGATAAGAGCGTCGGCGGTATCGACAACCGTCTTCTTGCAGTATTTGAGCTCCTTAACTTCGCCTACGAGAGGTATCATGATTTCAGGCTCTACGTGCCAATCGGGATGACGTTTTTGGACGTTGATGGCTGCCTTGATGATAGCCTTGGTTTGCATAACGGCGATTTCGGGATAAGTTACCGCCAAACGGCATCCGCGGTGTCCCATCATCGGGTTGAACTCGTGGAGGCTGTCGCAGAAGAGTTTGATCTCGCGGACGGTCTTGCCTTGCGCCTTTGCAAGGGCTTCGATGTCCTTCTCTTCCGTAGGAACGAACTCGTGTAGCGGAGGATCGAGGAAACGGATGGTAACGGGCATGCCTTTGAGCGCTTCCATCAAGCCTTCAAAGTCGGATTGTTGCATGGGCTCGATAGCGTCAAGCGCTTTGATACGCTCTTCTTGTGTTTCGGAGCAAATCATCTCGCGGAACTTGTCTATTCTGCCGGGTCCGAAGAACATATGCTCGGTACGAACAAGTCCTATGCCTTGCGCGCCGAGTTCTTCGGCTCTTTGTGCGTCTGCCGGGGTATCCGCATTGGTGCGTACGCCGAGCGCTTTGTATTTGTCGGCAAGTTTCATGATTCTGCCAAAGTAACCGCTGTTGGGATCTGCGGGTACGGTCTTGATGATCGTGTCATAGATGTGTCCGGTGGAGCCGTCGAGAGAGAGTCCGTCGCCTTCGTGGAATACCTTGCCGCCGAGTTCGAAATACTTCTCTTCCTCATGCATCTTGATATCTCCGCAACCGGATACGCAGCAAGTGCCCATGCCGCGCGCCACAACTGCCGCGTGAGAAGTTTGTCCGCCGCGAACGGTAAGTATGCCTTGAGCGTACTTCATGCCCTCGATGTCTTCGGGGGATGTTTCGAGTCTGACAAGCACGACTTTCTTGCCGGCTTTGCCTTCTTTGACGGCGTCCTCAGCCGTAAACACGATGGTGCCTGCCGCCGCTCCCGGGGAAGCCGCGATACCCTTGCCTACAACGTTGTTCTTGTCGGCGTCTTTGAGCGCTTTTGCGTCAAACGTCGGGTGGAGCAACATGTCGAGAGTCTTGGCGTCGATTTGGAGAAGAGCTTCCTTTTCGTTGATCATGCCTTCGTCTATAAGGTCGCAAGCGATGCGGATAGCCGCAGCCGCGGTACGCTTACCGTTACGAGTTTGAAGCATGAAGAGCTTGCCCTTTTCGATGGTAAACTCCATGTCTTGCATATCTTTGTAGTGGTTCTCGAGCGTCTTGCAAACGTCTTGGAATTGCTTGTATACGTCGGGAAGAACTTCCGCCATCTTGGAAATGGGCATCGGGGTGCGCACGCCTGCGACAACGTCTTCGCCCTGAGCGTTCATAAGGAATTCGCCCATGAGTCCCTTTTCGCCGGTAGCGGGGTTACGGGTAAACGCAACGCCGGTGCCGCAATCGTCGCCCATGTTGCCGAACGCCATCATCTGTACGTTAACGGCGGTGCCCCAGCTGTACGGAATGTCGTGGTCCATACGATATACGTTGGCGCGCGGATTGTCCCAGCTGCGGAATACCGCTTCGATAGCCTTGAAGAGTTGCTCTTTGGGATCGGAGGGGAAGTCTACGCCGAGTTGGGCTTTGTATTCCGCCTTGAATTGATCCGCGAGAAGGTGTAGGTCGTCTGCGCTGAGTTCAACGTCTTGTTGGACTCCCCTCTCCTCTTTCATCTTGTCGATAAGTTTTTCAAAATACTTCTTGCCGACTTCCATAACGACGTCGCTGAACATCTGTATGAAACGTCTGTAGCAGTCCCAAGCCCATCTCGGATTGCCGGATTTCTTGGCAAGGACATCGACAACCTGCTCGTTAAGTCCGAGGTTGAGAATGGTGTCCATCATGCCGGGCATGGAAGCTCTGGCGCCCGAACGCACGGAAACGAGAAGCGGATTCTCCGCATCACCGAACTTCTTGCCGGTGATTGCCTCGAGCTTTTCGATATACTGCATGATTTCGGCTTTGATATCGTCATTAATCTTCCTACCGTCCTCATAGTATTGAGTACACGCTTCGGTCGAAATGGTAAAGCCTTGAGGAACGGGAAGACCGATGTTGGTCATCTCGGCAAGGTTAGCGCCTTTTCCGCCGAGGAGCTCACGCATTTTGGCGTTGCCCTCCGTAAACAGATAAACGTACTTTGTCATAGAAAAATCTCCTGTATAAATGATTTTTTGTTTTAGCTTTTATATTATACATAAATGCGCGCGCCGGCGCAAGCAAAATAATATACAAATGCCACTTTATTGCCAAAACGCGCTAACGGCGAAATGCCGCTTTGTTTCCAAAACGCGCTAACAACTCGCGGATAAGAGTTTAAGCGCTTCCGATACCGAATTCAGTCGCTCACCGAGTTTGTTGCGATAAATCAAATTTACATACGTCAACGCCGAAATAAGCGCGTTTTCCGTAATGTCGAGAGTTTCGAGTTCGTCTACGTCGCACGCGGATATCGCGCCGATAGCCGCTCCGACAGCCTTCGGGAAATCGAAATCCGATAAATCTATGCCCTCGGACGGTAACATCGACATCAAAAAATGTACGGCGTATACGTACGGATCGGACGGCGCCGAGTCTATCGCCGCAATCGCTTTGACGGCGCGCACAAGCTCGTCTTTTGCTCCGACGCCCTCATACGTCAGCCTGTCGAGGGCTTCGGCAACTATGGACGCGGACGAGTTTTTTCTGACGTCCGTCCACAAAGAAAAAAAACTCTCCTCTACCCCGGCACCCGTAACGACGTAGCGTCCGCTCTTGCCTTTGGTAAGTATGTACTCCCCTAAACAAAACGGGGAGGCGCATTGCTTTAACTTCGACTTTGGGCTCTTTACAGAACGGATTTGGGCAACTATTTTGCCGTAATCCGTAGTGATTAAAGTAAGTATCTTGCTACTTTCGCCGTAGTCTTCCGCTCTGACGCAAAGCGCAAAAGTCTTAATCTCTTGCATCCTCTTTTTTCCTCTTTAACGCGGAGTAAAGCATGTAATAGCCCACGTTGCCGCTCGCTCGGAAAGCTTTGAACATCAACTCTTCTACTTCTTTTGCCGTTACTTTTTCCATACCGTAAGTATGGACGTATCGACGCTAAATAATCAAGCGTCGTCCTTTTTGTTGTAACCTAAGTTGTTGAGCAGTACGAGGTCGTCGCGCCAATCTTCCTTGACTTTGACAAACAACGTAAGGTATATTTTGTCGCCCGTCATGTCCTCTAAATCCTGTCTGGCGTAAGTCGATATGCGCTTGATCATCTCGCCGTTTTTGCCGAGAATGATGGGCTTGTGAGCCGCTTTTTGGCATATGACGTCGGCGTCGATATCGAGTATGCCGTTCTCGCGATACTCGTATTTGTTGATTTGAACGGCTATCCCGTACGGAATTTCTTTGTCGAGGAGCCTGAGCGCCTTCTCTCTGATAATCTCGGACGCCATAAAACGCATGTTCCTATCCGTGTAAACGTCGTCTGCGTAAAGCTTGCCGCCCTCGGGCATAAGAGCCTCTACCTCGCGAATAAGGACGTCTATGTTCTTGCCGCGCAATGCCGACGTCGGCACCACCGCCACGAGTCCCTCCACGCTATTGAGCCTTAGGAGAATTTCGGCGACTTTTTCTTTGGTGACGTGATCGACTTTGTTGACTACCGCTATCGTCTTGCGATTGGCCGCGATATTGGCTTGGATGGTGTTTAGGTCGGCGTCGTCCATGCCCTTTTCCGCATCGATAACGTAAATTACGGCGTCTACGCCGTCCGTTGCCACTTTGACGGAACGCATCATGAATTTGCCGAGCTCGTTGCGCGGTTTGTGTATCCCCGGGGTATCGACAAAGATTACCTGCACGTTATCGCCGTTGTAAACGCCGATTATGCGGTTGCGCGTCGTTTGCGGTTTCCAGCTGACAATAGAAACTTTTTCACCGATAATCGCGTTGATTAACGTCGATTTGCCGGCGTTGGGCTTGCCGAGTATGACGGCGTATCCCACGCGAAAACCTTCGGGCGTTGCGGTTGCCCCTATCTCTTCCGCTTCCGCGGCAGGTTCTGCGGACGAAAGCGCTATGAGCTCTTCATCCGTCGCTTCACGCGTAATGCCTGCCGATGACAAAATGTCGTCTTGCAAAGCTTCCATCTCCGCGCGCTCCTCCTCGGTTACGTGGTCGTATCCGAGTAAGTGCAAAATGCCGTGTACCGACAAAAACGCCAGCTCGCGCGATACGGAATGCCCGTACTCCGCGGCTTGCTCCTCCGCACGCTCACGGCAAATGTAAATCTCGCCGAGAACGACGGCGCCCGTCTCCGGGTCTATGTCGTCACGATAGTCTTCCGCGACAAAGGGTAACTTTACTTCTAAGTTCGGGAAACTCAAAACGTCGGTAACCGCGTTTATACCGCGCGATTCCGCGTTGAGCTCCTTGATTTCCTCGGGGGAAACAAGCTCTATTTCCACGTCTACTTCGCTAAGCTTAATGCCAAAACGCGACAGAGCGCACCTCACGGCGCGCTTTATGACGGGATTGTATTCTCGGGCTTCATATAAATCAAGCATATCTGTTCCTCTTGCGTTTGCTTTTTGTTATTTACCTTCCGATTTCGGGTTATTGTCGTACTTTATCCTCGCGTGGTATACCGACGGTATCGCGCGGACAAGGGTGTCTTCTATTATTTTGAGATCTTTGAACGTTATGCCGCACTCGTCGAATTGATCCAAGTCCGCTTTGCTCTTGATCATCTTGTGTACGAAATTCCTAACGCTCTCCGCCGTGGTCAATTGGGATGATACGGCTCTGCCGGCCGCCTCTACGGTGTCCGCTATCATTATTATCGCCGCGATTTTGGATTGCGGTTTGGGTCCCGGATAACAAAACTCCGAACGGTTGACGTCATCCTCGGTAAATCCCTGCGCTTTGTACAGGAAATAGTTTACCGGTGTGGTGCCGTGATGTTCGAGCGCAACGTCGGCTATGAAATCCGGCAGATGGTTGCGTTTGATCATATCGTATCCGCTCTTGACGTGATTGACTATCATCGATACGCTGACTTCCGGTATAACGTCGTCGTGCGGATTGTAGCCCTGCTGATTCTCGACAAACCACTCGCTGTGTTCGAGTTTGCCTACGTCGTGGTAGTACGCGCAAGCTTTGGCAAGATCGGGGCTTTCGCCTATCGCGTCGGCGCACAACTCCGCAAGATTGCCTACCGTAACGCTATGATTGAATGTGCCGGGCGCTCTCTGCGCAAGCTCCTTGAGTAATGGTGACGAAAGCGAACACAATTCCGCCAAGCGGAACGGCGTGGTAATGCGGAAGGCGTACTCCATGACCGGTAAAATTATCATGAACAACGCCACCGACAGCACTACCGACACAAACGACCACAGTCCGCTAATCAAAATCAAGTACACGTCCTTGGGCGCGATGATGAGATTGACAAGCATAGGTATAACCGACGTGCACAGTCCGACGATGACGCCGACGGCAACGAATTTGAGTCGCGTGACGTGATTTTTGCCGGAATAGACAATTAAAAATATCGCCGAAACCATCGACGTGATAAGCGCGGACGAGCTCTCAACGACCTTTTCTCCGCCGAAAATTACGAGATACGTCAGGAAAAACGCCTGCGATATCAAAATGTTGGTGACTATGCCTACCCTCTTGTCGATAAGTATCGCCACAAGCAACGAGCACAGTATGAGCGGTGCGACGTACAGATTTATAAGTCTCCCGAACAAAATGGCAAACGCGAACGTTATCAGCACGGAAACGGACAGCACAGGTAAGAGTTTGCGTTTCTCCTTGCCGTCATAATCCTTGCGGACGTACATCGAGTAGAAATACAGCGTAGACAATAAAATTGCCATTATGGCGGTAAGGATGCCTATTTGCAACATTACCGTGCCGTTGAAAAAATCGGACGGGTTGACAAACTCCTCTGTTTTGGAAATTCTAACCATAAGAGCCATCAACAGGGAAACGCCAAGCGTTATGAGCACCCTCTTGACAACTTCAATCGCTTTGTTTTTCTTTTCCTTAGACGCGGACGTCTCCGCGTCAATGACTCCGATTGCGGAATCTTTGGACTTTTTTTTCATAAGATGACCTCTATATAGCCTCTTTACGTTATTTGAGTTATTATATCATAGTATATACTAACTTGTATGGTTTTGTCCAGTCTTTCGGTAGAAAAGTAATATCCGAGAAAGGTTTCGCCCTCACTAAGTCCCTCCTTAAACGCGCGAACGCGCTCCTCTATGTCGCGCGCGACGCGCGCTTCGTACTCGGATTCCGACTCGTACTCCGTAACTTGTTTGCGCTTAACGCGCGCCGTAACGCGTCCCATGGCTCTGACTTCGCGCCTAACAGAATCTTCTTTGCCGACATACGGAAAAATAAGCGTGTCGCCTGCGTGTACGCTATCGCCTATCGCCACCGCCGGAGTACCGCGATAGACGATGAGTCCCGCAATTGTACCGTCCTCTTTGGCAATAACGGCAATGGGAGATTGGGTATCCGTAATTTGAGTTTTGGGAAGCTCTTCTACAATTTCAACGACAATATCCCTACCGTCTTCGGCAACGCCGACATATGCCACTCCTTCTATTGAAAGGATGGCGTTTCGGAGTGAAGACATGTCTACTTGCCGTTTTAGACACGGTGTGCGGACGTACTCCGCGCATACCTCTTCGACAAGCTCTTTATCTACCGTTTCGGTGCCCTCGACGCGCACTCCGCCTATCGTTGCGCCATATGCTCCGACGCCTATAACAGATACGACCAAACCTACGATAAAGGCGTATTTGGTGAAAAAGTTTTTGAGTTTCGGCTTGGCGCCGTCAGTCCGCAAGCGCGTATAAATTATGTTGTGCGCGTCCATTGCTGTTTGCGCGCGTTCGGCGTCTTTGCCGTTAACGGAAAGCATGACGCCTCCTTCAATCGGCTTGGGCTTAAAAACTCGCACCCCTGCTTGGGACAATATGTTTACGGCGTATCCGAGCGTTGTTTCCGCCTTATACGTGCAATATTCAAGCCGAGAAATCATTTTGCACACCTCTCTACGCCGGTAATTGCGCCTGCGATGAAGACTTCTTCTCCGTTGACTTCCGTCAGCTTCAAAGCCTCGCCTTTGACGCTTATTTTGCCGCCGACAACGCGCAAAACAATTTCCTCGGCAGAATATACGGAGATGCCTTTGTGCCCCTCTATTTTGACTTCTTTGAATCCGACAACGGTTACGGTATGAGTTAGGGCTCTGCTAAGCGTATTCATAATATATATTTGATGCTGATCGTTACAAAGATATACATCGCCCGATGGGCGCGGTGATATACATCGCCTACGGCGACGGTGATATACACGCCACTTCGTGGCGCGGTAAAGGATAAATTATAATATATTGGGGGACAGCTCTTGTCCCCCAAACCCCTCTTCTCATAATTTTTCCCATTCGCGGCACCACATAAACCATATTGAAAAATCTAAGCCGTGTAGACAAAAAACTCCACTCTTCACACTATTCTAACTATTCTATTAAATCATCCTTTACCGTCGCCAACGGCGATGTATATCACCGCGTCCCATCGGGACGTGCATATCACCGCTGCCGTCAGGCAGTGTATATCACCGCGCGTTAGCGCGTATATCACCGCAAGCACCGCTTGCGTATATCACCGTCGCGCAAGCGATGTATATCACCCTACATCGTCGGGTGCATCTTTCTTGGAAGGGTATTTCTTCACTTTGGTTGTGGCGAAGACTCCGATGTTTTGGTCGGCAGACTCGACAAAACGGACGTGATTACCCTCCCACACGTAGCGGATCTTTTTGAGTTCGCCGTTACGGTGTTTGGCAAGTTCCAAAATGATGTTGCTCTCTGGGTTGTCTTTGGTGTTCTCGTCTTCACGCGAAAGGAACATGACTATGTCCGCGTCCTGCTCGATGGCGCCGGATTCGCGAAGATCCGACAGCATCGGCGACTTATCGTCACGCGACTCTATGCTACGCGACATCTGCGACAACGCGATTACGGGGCATTTGAGTTCCATCGCCATGACTTTGAGCATACGGCTGATGTCCGACACGTCGGTTTGGCGCGTCGAACTCGAACGCATTTTGTCGCGGTCGTTGGACATCAACTGCAAATAGTCGATTATCACAAGGTCTAAACGCTTACTCGGCGTGGATGCTTGCAATCTGCGGCATTTACTTGCGATGCTTCCCGGAGTTTCCAAAGACGAACTGTCAAAGTATATTTGGCACTCGGACGCTTCGACGTGGGCGTCCCATAATTTGTTATACTCGTCCTCCGACAAGCGCGCGTCGCTCATCTTGGACATGGTTACGTCGGTATTGATGGCAAGTAACCTTTGGAAAAGTTCTTCGGGCGCCATTTCCATACAGAACATGGCAATAACCGTTTCCGTCTTGCGATTACGGATAATGTTGCCGACAAGATTCAACGCAAACGCCGTTTTACCTACGGACGGGCGCGCCGCCAAAATTATGAAGTTGGACGGTTGCAAACCGTTGGTCGTCTTGTCGAATATATCGTAATATGTGCGTAGACCTTTGACGGAATTCCTGTCCTTGGACATTTTGACAAGGCGTTCAATATAACGCTGTCCCGCCTTGCTAATGTGTTCGAGACCGCTTCCTGCCCTACCGGTTGCGCTTAACTCGTATATGAGCTTCTCCGCCTTGCCGATGGAGGCTTCGACATCATCGGACGTGTACGCGTCGTTGGTGATCTCGTTGCCTATGCGTATAAGCTTACGCATGACCATGTCGCGGTGAATTATGCGCACGAAATCCTTGTAATTGACGGCTCCCGGGGTTATTTGCGCAAGCTCGACTAAGTATCCGAGCATGTCGGAATCCGATTGATTGCTCTTGATGAGTTGGTCATTGACGGTGATAACGTTGATAACCGTGCTGTGCGCGTACAAGTAGCTCATTGCATTGAAGATCTTGACGTGCGTAGGCGTGTAAAAATACTCGGACGTAAGCTCGGATACAAGCTCGCCGGCGACGTCGCCGTCTATCAGAATGCAACAAAGTACGTACCTTTCCGCCTCGTAACTATTTGGGTACTGTCTGAATTTAGTCGTTCCGTTGTCGTTATCCGCCATGATCAGCTCCTTTTACGTCCTTTGGCTAAGAGAATTATACCGGTAACGGCAAGTATCGGCACGATTGCGCACAGATACCAAGTCAATGTGTTGGGTGAGTGTTGCACAAGGGTTATCTTCCTCGTTCTGTTCGAGTCCTTCATGCGGAACTCGTGCATGTAACATTCTACGCCCTCGGACTCGTTGACGTAATGGTATATCACGTCGGCGTCCGACGCTATCGTATTGACGGAATACTTACTGCCGTAATTGAATACGAGATCTATTTCTTCCGACTTGAGTTTACCTATCGATTTGAGAGTGTTTACGGCGTAATTGATGACGTTATCGCTCTTATCGTCCGCAAAAACCGTCGTCGATTCGGACACGTACCAATTGTACCACAGCCCGTAATACGTCTTTGTATCGGAAACGTAACGATCGTAACCCGTCTCGCCGTTGGCAAGAGCCCTATCCGTTGCGCTGTCGTAAGAGGATAGCTTGACGTTCAAAAAGTACGTCTCCGACTTCTTGACGGCGGCTCCGCTGCTCACCATCTTGTTCTTGACGGCGGCAACCGCGCTTGCCAAAGCTTTTTTCTTCTCTTTCGCGGCACTCTCCGAAAGTCCTTCTACCGCCTTTTGCTCGTTAACGTATACCTGCAAGTCGTACTCGTAGGATCCGTTGGTGTACATCAGCGCGTTATAGATGACTTCCGCGTCATTAGACTCGGTATGCGCCTCGGTGGGAGTGGTCGTTTTGACGGGGCATTCCTTAACGAAAGTGACGCCTGCCACAACGGAATATGCAATCGCAACGGTCAACGCAACGACTAAAAGCGTAACGCCTATCCTTTTACTCATGATTTTTTAAGCTCCTTTAACGTTTGGGCAAACTCCTTCATCGCGAAATTGAACGGCTCCGACGTGCGAAGGTCTACGTCGGCTATCTCTATCGTAGGCAACGGATAAAGAGATCCTCCGGTAGATAAGAATTTGATGTACTTATCGAGGTAACCCTCTTCCGTGAGCAGTTTGTTGGCTATATTGACGGCGGTTATAAGTCCCGTGGCGTATTTGTAGACGTAGAACGCCGTGTAGAAATGCGGTATGCGCGCCCATTCTATCGCGATATCTTCGTCGTGTATGACGCCGGGTCCGTAATATTGCTTGTTGAGCTCATAGTACTTATTGTTCATTATCTCCGCTGTAAGAGGTCTGCCTGCCTCGAATTCCTCGTGAGAGAACATCTCGAATTCGGCAAACATCGTTTGGCGGAATACGGTCGTGCGGAACATGTCCAGATAATAAGAAAGCAAATATCTCTTTTGGGCGCCTTCCGCTTTGGATATGAGGTGTTTGAGCAACAATACCTCGTTAACGGTCGAAGCTATCTCGGCTACGAAAATGCGGT
The DNA here is from genome assembly GCA_963642145.1 of Ruminococcus bicirculans (ex Wegman et al. 2014). Taxonomy (GTDB): domain Bacteria; phylum Bacillota; class Clostridia; order Christensenellales; family DTU072; genus Stercoripulliclostridium_A. The sequence goes on along the minus strand of CAVIFU010000019.1, from coordinate 1,444 downwards.
ACTCCGCTTTCTCGAAAACTTGATTGGTGTTGGACAGATAGCTGTGCATCGCGTGTCCCAATTCGTGAGCAATGGTAAATACATCGTGCGGAGTTTTTTGGAAATTGAGCAATACGTACGGGTGCGCGCCGTAAGTTCCGCCGGAATACGCGCCGCTACGCTTGCCTTTGGTCTCCTCTACGTCGATCCAACGCTCTTTGTATGCGCGCTCCAAAAGCTTCCTGTAATCCTCGCCGAGAGGCGCAAGAGCCTCGATGACAAGTTTGTATGCGTCTTCGTATTCAAGCTCGATGTTGTAGTCGTTGGTTATGGGAAGATACATATCGTACATGTGCAACTCTTTGAGTTTGAGAGCCTTCCTGCGATACTTGACGTACTCGTGCACGGCGGGAGTGCCCTTTCTGACGGCTTTGATGAGGTTGGAATATACCTTGTCGCTGATGTCGTCTGCGTAAAGAGCTTGTTTGAGCGCGGACTTGTAGCCGCGAACGCGCGCTAACGTAGAATCGGCTTTGACGCTTCCCGCATATGTGGCGGCTATCGTATTGAGGTTATCGCGATAAGCTTTGTAGTAAGTTTCAAACGCCTCTTTCCGGATGTTTTGGTCGGAATGTTGCAAAAGAACCGAATACATGCCGTGCGACAATCCGACTTCCTCACCGTCAACGGAAACTTTGCCGAATTTGATGTCGGCATTATCGAACATCGAGAATATGTTGGAAAAATCTCCGGTAAATGCGGAAATTTCGGACAAAATACGCTCTTCCTTGGTGCTCAAAATATGCTTCTTTGTGCGAACTATGTCTTTGAGCATGACGTCGTAATTGGCGTACTCCGGCTTTGTTGCCATGCATTTAAGCGTTTCGGTGGGGAGTTTGGACAACTCGGGCTCGATAAACGACGCCGCCGAAAAATACTTGGTCAACAACACGGAAACACGTCCCATAAGGGCTTGTCTCTCGGGATCGGAAGTGTCTTCATCTCTAAACAAATGTGTGTAGACATAGAGCCTCTCCAACTTGCATACAAGCTCTGCATTGGCACGCAAGCATTCGTAAGCATGATCTTCCGTAAGCGTGCCGGTATACTTGGAAATGCCGGGTATGGTCTCCTCGATTTCTTTGAACGCCTCTTCAAAAGCGTCTCTGTCTTTGTACAGTGGGGTTAAATCCCATTTTCTATTTTCCGGGACTTCGCTACGTAGCAATGTCATAAGTGTACCTCCGATTGTCGAATTATATACAGTGATAATACTACAAATAAGAATTATAGTCAAGTATAATATAAAAATATACACCGCCACGGAGGAGGAGGATATATGATATACGCAAGCGGTGCTTGCGGTGATATACGCAACCTCGCGGTTGCGGTGATATACATCGCCGTGCCGGCGACGGTAAAGGATTCTTGAATTAAAAACCTAAGATATACTTTTTCCGTTTTT
>CAVIFU010000018.1:21158-35168 GCA_963642145.1 Ruminococcus bicirculans (ex Wegman et al. 2014) | reverse complement strand
TTTGCTTTTAGAATTCACTAACGGTAAAAATATAGTAATTACTTGGTATTTTGTATTGATTTACGCGCGCGTATGGATTATTGTATAAGTAATTTTGTGAGGGACTATGAAAACACACGTCAAACGCGCATCTGTTTACTTGTTGATTTTTGCATTGGGGATATTTTGCTTTTTGCTGCACAACTCTTACCGCATGCCCGCGGAGTGCGCGAATGTCGAAACCGTTTTCGGCGCGGAGTACTTTACGGTAGGCGGAACGATATCTTCCGACCAAATGTTTGCAAACGCCACCGACAAAACGATTACTCTATCCGTACCGGATTGCAACGATGTGGACGTGTGGAACGGCACGGAGTTTTCCCTTGCGGATGTCGTCGGCGCCGGCAAAACGCTTAAAATCGAATCCGTGAGCGACTTGGACGGCATTACGATAACGTTTAGCGTTGTGGAACCCGTGCAACACACGCACGACTACAAGGAAACGCTCGTTAAGTCCGCCACCTGCACCGAAAGCGCAACCTATGTCATGAAGTGCGAATGCGGACAAGAGAACGGCGAAGCTTACCCGTCGGGAGAGCCTCTCGGACATGCGATTACGGCGTTCCGTATATCCGAAAATCCCACCAAAACCGCGTACATCGAAGGTGAAACGATTGATTCGGACGGGCTCGAAGTCGTGGCGGATTGCTCGCGCGAAGGTTGCGCGGGCTTTGCGCTTATCGCCGAACAATACTCCGTTGCAAAAACCGCGCTTGCAGTAAGCGACAAAAGCGTCGCCGTGACGATAGACAAAGAATCCCTACCCACCGCCGACTACTCCGCTGTATCGGCATCGGCTTACGTTCTGAGCATACCCGTAACCGTAACAGCCAAACCTCGACTAACGGTCCCGGAAGACGCGATTACATCCGTCGAATGCGTCTATGACGGAGAGGAACACAAAATCAATTACGATTTAACTAAGATTTGCGAAGCTAACGGCATAACGGAAGTACAAATATTTTTCAAAACAACGTCAAGCGGAAACTATCTCGACAGCGACGTCACACGCAAAGACGTCGGCGAAACTACCGTCTATTGGGCGCTATCGGCAACTACGCACACTCGCGCGGACGGCACGGCGACAATAAAAATAACGCGCAGACCGGCAACCGTAACCGTACACGACGTCACCGCGAACAAAGGGGACGAGTACGTAAATCCGACGTTTGAAAGCGAAGGGCTGCTCCCGGATGACGAAAAAAACGTATCCATCGACTGCCCTACGTTCCAAGACGAACCCGGCACGTATACCGTAACCGCCACCCTTACTCAAAACGAGGACAACTACGACCTGACGGTGAAAGAGGGAACCTACACGGTAAAAGACGCTTCCGCGCCCGAACCGGACGCTGACCCCGACATTGACCCGGACGTTGACCCGGATGTTGACCCGAAACCCGAAAATCCGGATACAGATCCCGAACCGATTGTTCCCGATGAGGATACCGAACATCATGATACGGTACCCGAAACGCAAGACAATGCAGAGACAAACGCCGATACTTCTCTCTCCCCGTCATCGCAAACGGATGGGCAAGCGGAGCAAAAAGACAACGTCCTATCCAACGGCGCGACCTTAGCAATATGCATAGGCGCGGTAGTCGTACTTGTGGCGTTGCCGTTTTTAATACGCAAATTGGTTAAACGAAAAGGTAAGTAATCTCGTTGGCTTTCGGATAAAGAGCGCAATATTTACTTTTTGCTAAACGTTATTACTTTGGTATTCCCGACTTTTTTCTTTTTCTTGCGCAAGCCTTTGGGGAAGGCTCCGAACTTGATTTTGCATTTCGCGTGCACGATGACCTCGCTTAGCTCGTCACAGCCGCAGAAGGCGTCTTTTTCTATGCGCATTACGTTCGGCGCGTTGACGGTTCGGAGAGAATAGTCTTTGTAGAAAACGCCGTCATACAGGCATTTTGCGCACGGCGCGTCAAAGCTTGTGAGCGCGCTGCATTCCGCGAACGCAAAGGAGCCCACGTATGTCGTATGCGGCAAAACGACGCTCTCTAACCTTGCGCAGTGCCCGAACGCCCATTGATCGACATCGAAATCGGAGGTGGTTTCCGACAAATCGCATACGTATAGATTCGGGCAATAGTCGAAGGCGCGCATTCCTATTCTACGGATATTGTGCGGAAACAGCGCCGTCTGCAACGCGGTTTGGTATGAAAAGGCGTTCGCTTCTATCAGCAAATCATCCGTTGCGGACAAGTCAACGGCGGTAAGTTTTTTGTACTCGCGGTTACCGCGGACGTACAGCGCGTCCTGTTCGATTTTTTTGACGGAAGAAGCAAGGCGAATGGTTGTCACGTCTTTTCTGACGCTTTCAAAGTCCTTGGGACCTATCGACTCGGCGCCTTCGCCGACAACGACAAGTCCGTTTTCGTCAATCTCGAACGCAAGCGGAGTCTTGACGGGTTTTGCAATCTTAACCTTTGCAGACGTTTTTTTCGCGCTCGAATTAAGGGTCTTTGCTTTCTTCTTTTCGGCAGCCTTTTTCGCTTTTTCCTTTTCCGCCTTCTTTGCCGCGCGTATTCCTTTTCGATTGGCAATTTCAAGTTTAACGCGCTCCGCGAAACTTAGCGTTTGCCCGTATTCATCGCCGTAATCGTAGATTTTTTCCGTGGGCGTGCTCGGCATATAGTCGTTGGCGGGCACGCTCGTTTTTATTTGAGCAGTCGCACGGCTCGGCGCGGCAGGCTTGGCTTTTTCGGTGTTCCCCTTGCCCCAACCGACGGACGGCATGTCGTCTATCGTTAAATCGGAGTAAGGCCCGTCATACTTGAATTCTTCAAAGTAATCATCGATGGTCTTTTCTTTCTTGACGGGCTTTTCCGAAGATTTACTCCCACCGCTCGCGGCGCTTGGCGTTGTATCGGCTTTTGCAACAGCTACGTTGGCTGTCGCGTTTACCGAAAAATCTGCCGCGACGGGCGACTTGCCGCCGTTCAATACGCCGTTATAGACGGGAACTTCATTGCGTTTCAGACTGCTCGACGTACCTATATCGATCGTTACTTTGCCGTCTTTACGATACGTGGCAACCGACTTCGTCCCGTAGTCGCTAACAACAAGCTGCTCGAATTTGGGATAAATCGCAATCTCCGTATTCCCGTTTTTATAAATAAAATTGTTTTCGCCGTTTCTCCACTCGAAAGAAATTCCGTTTCCGCGACTGTTACTGCGATTACCGATACTCATATTTCCGTAGTAGTCTATTTTGGAATCTTTGGCGACCATTTTCATGCTGTCGGAAAAATCCTGAAAGATTTTGACGCCGCTGAAATTTTCGGAACCGTTCATATTGTGATACCCTATCCGTATCTCTTTCGCCGATTGCGTCTCGCGCCATCTTACGCCGAAACCCCAATAACGAAAAGCTCCCCATTCCGCCGTCTCTTCGCTGTTGCCGTAAAATATCGTTTGCACGACTCCGCTTAATGTCCGGCTCTCTGTTCGCGGATAAGAATATATTTTGCCGACCATTTTGCCGTTCACGAAATTCCCTTCATCGAAACTGCCGCTACTAATGAACGGAAAGCTTGAAAAATATCCGTGCCCGTTCAGCTTGTCGTTGACGAAATTCCCTAAATATGTGTAATTGCCGGCGGGTCCTTCCGCATACACGCCACGACCGTTCTTTAAGTCGTTTGCGTAGTCTCCGATATAATAAGCGTCCCACCGGGACTTTTTATCGAGACCATTGCTTATGACGTTCTTTTCAACGCAACAGAGCTTCCCCTGCCGCTTGCCGTTTGCAAAATCGCCGAGAGAGGCGTATTCTCTCGTATTTTTGCCGCCTTTACCGGTCTCGGAATTGTTTTTCCATTCCCCGACGTATATGTCGCCGTTATTGTATTTCAAATAACCGAAACCGTTGGCTTGACCGTTCTCTACCGATCCGAAATACTCGCCTTCTTTGAATTCAACCTTACCTACGTTCATTTTACTTCTCCTTACGGCGACTTCTCGAAAGATTTATTTTTTTGTCATACGCGCCACGGGCGCACGATATTACAGTCTGATGATTATTTTGGGAACGACGGCAACGGAAGTGCAATCCGTATACATCGTAGACGACGCGTTTTCGCTCGGATTGACTACGGTAGCTTCCGCGTCGCTTGACGGATCGTCGTCGGTTACCCAATAGGCGTTGACTCCGCCGCCGCTTGCGATTCTGCCGCCCACGCATTTGTAGTAGTCGGTTATGCCCTTAATCTCTTTGTTTTGGGTGTAATATGCTTTGTCCGTCCTGACGTCGGGGATAAAGACCCTTATATCCTCGCCGTACTTCTCGGTAGCGCACAGACCCTCTTGCTGTTCGTCCGTAAACGCGACGTCCGCAAACTCCCCGTTGAGGAATTCTATGAGCGTGGACGAGTCGTAATCCGAGGACATCACCTCGGAATTGAATTCCTTGCTGTCCAAGCCCCTCTCTGAAATGTAGATGCCGTAACAGCCTATTTTGCCGGCAGGTTCCCAAATTATCGGCTTGAACTCGAATATGCGCACCTTGTTGCATGCGTCGTATTTATTCGCTTTTTGCGCAAGTCCTGCCTCCGTGCAGTCCTGTACGGAGAAAGTCGGGCGCAATTTGGTGTAGTAAACGAGCCTGTATCTCTTGCCGTCCGCGACCTCATCGCGATACCAACCGGCGTCGTTCTTCTTCAAACTCTTGTAGAGCACCGTCCAGCCGGCGGAATCACTGCGCGAAGGACGAGGAAAACTCTCCGCCCACTGCCTTATTGCCGCCGAAGACAAATCGTTTTCCAAAACTTCCTTTTGGGGATAAGAGCCGAATTCCAATCTTCCGTCATCCATGACGGCGTATACGGGAGCCGTATCTAAGGAAACTTCCGCTTCTTCCTCTTCTTCTATGACGGGCTCTTCTTCCTCCTCTTCGATTATCGCGGTACCGCCCGAAAGTTTGCCGTTTTTGGCAGCCACGAACCGCGTGACGGCGTCGGTGTCTCCGAGCCTAAAAGTATTCTCGGCAAGGCTGTTGTCCGGTAGCGTTATACTGCCGAGGGCGTTGACAAAGGCGATATTTGCCTTTTTGCCGTCGTTTTTGGCTTCGTGCGCCTTGAAATATCTCTCGTACACGCTTTTGAGTCTTGCGCTCATTTCGCCGCTACAAACAACCACGAGGCAGTTTGCGCGCTCTATCACGTACAGTAAATCGGCTTCGTAACGGCTCTTGTCCTCGTCGAGGTCGTCGAGGTTCGGTAGATAAATTTTATATGTGTCCGTTGAGAATCTGTTATAGATTTTTTGGGCGGCAACCTCTCCGCGATCATCCCAATGGGGGCTGAAAATATCGTCCTCGTAGGCGATAAGAGCGGAGTAAGAGGCGTTGTCGCCGCGCTCGCTTACGATGGAGTCGTAGGCGTACTTGATGTCGTCTACGTAGTGGGCGTAACCGCTTATGCGGTTGAGTTCCGCCTCGCCTTGGGTGGAACCGCCGTGCCGCGCAAAGCCGTCGTATGCCCTGCCGTAGTCCGCGTCGTCCTCGATGAAGCCGTTACCGCAAGTATGCACTATGAGTTTGGCGTTGTTGTCGTTTTCGTTCTCGAATACCGTTTGAACGTGGAATCGCGCAAGCGACGCGCCGAGATATGCGTCCGGGGAGGGAGCCAAACCGCGCCTCATCGCGCTTTCGACGGCACGAGTAAACCTGTTGCTCGCCTCGTAGAACTTGGCGTCGGCAAGGTATTTGTAGCCCTCGGCAACGTCGGAGGTACGCACGTCTTCCAATTGCGAAAGGGTGTTGCAATACTTGCAGCAAATAAATTTCTCGTGTGAGCTTATGGCTTTTTTCAAGTCTTCGGTGCTGTATCTCGCACCGCATTCGGGACATGTATAAATCATATTATCTCCTATTTAGTCTATGTAAACAAGTTTGCATCCTGCGGGCAACGCGTTTTCGTCTATCGGGACGGTTCTTGACGTTTCGATCAATTCGAGGTTCGTGCAATACTTGAATGCGTCTTCGCCTACCGACGTAACGCTTCCCGCAATATAGACGTAGCGTAACGTATAAGAGTCTTCAAAGGCTTTTTTGGCAATCGATTTCGCGCTCGTGATATTGATTGTTTCTATGGAATCGGCGCCGAAATAGCTCATTTTTTTGCTTAATTTGCGGTTATAACCTATAAACGGCGTGACAACGGAGTACAGCTTGTCGCAATTATTGAATATCTTGTAGTACATCTTGTCCACGGAATCGGGAATGTACGCGTTTTGCAAATACACGCAATCCTCGAACGCGCGCACGCCGATCGTTTTGAGTCCGTCGTTCAAAACGAGGCTCTCCAAGCTACTGCAACCCTTGAATGCTTTGCCGTTGATTTTTTTGACAGAGCTCGGCAGATTTATCTCCGTCAAACCGCTGTCTTTGAACGCCTTGACTCCTATCGTTTCGACGCCCTCGGGAATCGCGACGGTCGTGAGTTTCGGGCAGTCGTATGCCGATTTATAGGGAATTTTCTTGACGTTTGCCGAGAATTTGACGTATGCGAGGGAACCGTCGTGTTTGGCTACGGCAAATCCGAGCTTTGTGACGGAATCGGGTATGGTCAGAGAAGTCAGCGAGTCGCATTTTGCAAAAGCCCTGTCGCCTATGCTCTCGACGGAATTCGGTATGGTGACGGACTCGAGTTTATCGCGCCCGTAGAACGCCTGATAGCCTATCTTTTTCACCTTTTCGTTGAGGATGACGGTAGTCAACGCGTCGGCTCCGCGGAACGTGGCGGAAGTAATCCTCTCGGTATCGGTGAGGGCAATGATTTTGACGTCGGTATCCGAGCCGAACACGTAGCGGTAACCCGTGGTAGCGCTCTTTTTGGTCTTGCCGAGGAAGGGTAGCTCCACGCTTGTCAGGGACGTACAGGAATCGAACGCCTTTCGCTCGATTGTCTCGATGCCTTCCGGCACGCGGAGTTCCGTTAGCGACGAGCAACCGCTGAACGCGTACTTGCCTACCGTCTTGACGCTGTCGGGGAGATATACCGAGGTCAACGCTTTGCAACCCTTGAACGCCTCGTCGCCGACTTCGGTCAGATTTTCGGGGAAAGCGAACGCGCTTAGCCGCGAGCAACCCGAGAAAAATCCTTTGGGAATAACGCCGACCGACGGCATCGCTACGGAATAGAGGTTGTAGCAACCGGCGAACACGCTTTTGCCGAGGGAATCGGGAGTCAGATAAGAAATATCGACGTTGACAAGTCCCGAGCAGTTCGCGAATGCGTTGTCGCCTATCTTTTTGACGGAATCGGATATTTCGAGTTCGGTAATGCCGTTTGCGCCGTCAAAGGCGTGCTTGCCTATCTCGGTAACGTTGGCTCCGATGACAACGCGCGTGTAGCCGCTACCGGCAAAGGCGTATTGACCGATGCTCGTTATCTTAGTAGGCACGACGAGTTCGCCTAAGGATTTGCACCCGTCAAAGGCGTACTTGCCGATGGATCCGACGTTCTCGAAGCCGTTCAAGGTAGTAAGCGCGGAGCAGTTTTCGAAGCACTTCTCGCCCAAAGACTCGACAACCGGGATATCCGCTTGAATAAGAGCCGTGCAACCGCTGAACGCCTTTTTGCCTACGGACTTGACACCCACGCAACCGGTAACGGTCAGTAGCGACGTGCAGTCTTTGAAGGCGTTTTTGGGTATTTCGGTGACGCCCGAAGGGATGTTGACGCTTTCGAGCGACTCGTGCCCGCGGAAGCAACCGTTACTGAGTTTTGTTACGGATTCGGGTATATATAGGCTTTTTAGGTTCCCGACACCGCTGAATGCGTTACCCGAAATGGACTTTATTCCGTCCGAAAGCACAACGTTCGTAAGGTCCGAACCGGCTCCGCGGAAGGTGCAGGAGAGGATTTTTTCGGTATCGGTAAGCACAACCGTTTCCATGGTGGAGTCGGCTGCGAAGTCGTAGCGTATGCCTACGAGGAAGCTGTCGCGCGTACGTCCGAGGAACGGCGTTTTGACATATTTCAGCGCACCGCAATCGCCAAAGGCGTAGCGATAAATTTTTTGCACGCTGTCGGGTATAACGAGCTCTGTTAGCGCGTCGCAATTGTAGAACGCCTTGGTGCCGATTTTGTTTAGATTCGAGCCGAGGTTCAAGCTTGTCAGTCCGCAACCGCGGAACGCTTCTTTGCCTATTTCCTTATACGAATCGAGCCCGTACACCGTGGTAAGGGCGGAGCAATCCTTGAACGACTTGGCGGGGAGAACGTCGAAGTTCGCGCCGAGCGACACGCGCGTCAAGCCTTTGCAGTCCTCGAACACGCCTTTGCCCATATCGGTTACCGAGAGTAGCGTTGCCTCGGTTATGCCGTCGCAACCCTTGAACGCGCCGTCTCCCATGACGGTTACCGCGGATATATCCATGCCGAACGCGCCGCAATCCTCGAACGCGTTTTTGCGCACGGTGACGACGGAATCGAAGTTGACTATCTCGCTAAGCTTGACGCAACCCGAGAACGTTTCTCTTTTAATTTCCGTCGTGCCCGAGGGGATGACTACGCCGACAAGGTTTTTGCAATTTTGGAAGGCGGATTGACCGATGTCTTTTGCCTTGGAAGCGTCTAAGGCGACAAGCGTTTCGCAACCCTTGAAGGCGTTTTTGGTTACGGATACGTCGCCTCCCGTAAGCACGATGTTGCGAGCGCCCGAATCTTTATCGAACAAATATGTATATTTTTTGGGTTTATCGGCAGTTTTTCCGATATAAGGAATACTCAGCGTTTCGATATTGTCGCAACCCTTGAAGAGGTCTTTGCCTATCTCTTGCGCCTCGGAATTTATTTCGACGTTAATTAGAGAATCGCAATCCTCGAACGCGCGCGCGCCGAGCTTGTTCGCGTACTTGACGGCGTCTACGTAGTACAACGCCGCGCAACCGCTGAAAGCCTCTTTGCCTATGACTTTGAGGCTCTCGGGCTTGGCGAACTCAATCACTTTGAGAGCGGGGCAATTTTTGAAGGCGTTATCGCCTATTTTGTTTACTTCGCCGTAAGCCTTGAAATTGATGAGGCTTGTGCATCCCGCGAACATGTTTTTGCGAATGGAAGTAACGCTACTCGGCAGGGTTACTGAGGTTAACGACTTGCATTGGCGGAACGCGCCGTCGCCGACGTCGGAAAGTAAAGCGGTAACCGCGTCTACGCTCGCCAATTCCTCGCAACGCGAAAACGCGTAATCGCCGATGGCGTCTACCGAGCCGACCGCGCCGTTGTCCGTTCCGACGGAAACGAGCTTTTTGCAGTTCGAGAAGGCTCCCCTGTCTATCGTTTTGACGGTATGCGGAATCGTCACTTCCTCCAAGTCGTCGCTACGGAAGGCAAGGATGTCTATTTCCGTCACGGCTTCGCCGTTGAAGTATGAAGGAATATCGGCAACGGTGACGCTTTCGTCACGCAATCCCGCCACGGCGTAACCGTCGCGCACGACTCTATAATAGTAAACTTGGTCGTAATCGTCGTAACGCTCATAGTAAACGGTGGCGCTCGCTATCGAAAAGAACGATAACATGGCAATCGGCACGAGGGCTTTGACGACTCCCGGGGTAAAGAATTTGTAATCGGGGCGTTTTTTGCGACGTTTGCGAACGCGCGCGATTCCGTGAATAAAGAACGCCGTTGCCACAAGCCACACGGCAAGGCACAGAATGATAATCGCCGTCATCGGCTTGTTTTTGAGCAAAGTATAGCCGTAGTAATGCGAAAGTACCGCCACGGGCAGACTGCCGAGAACGGCAAAGACGAATGGCACGACTTTATATTTTTTGTCGCGGCGCCTCTCCAAGTCCTCTTTGTACGCGGCGTTAATCCTGTCCGGCATGGCGGCGACGGACATTGTGAGGAACATATTTTTCAGGGCGTATATGTCCTGTTTTTTGATGTCGTTCAGGCGTTTGACGCCGTGTTCTTCGAGGATAGTAGCGTCCCTATCGGTAAATATTCCGCCCTCCGACTCCCTAAGCTTGACGGAGTGACGGTAATTTTTTATTTTGTTCCATCTTTTTTCCGCAACGGACGTTTCCCTTATATCGCCTTTGATGACGAAATACAGAAAATCGCTTATTTTTTTGGCGTCTTCGAGGAATAATTCCTCGTAATCGAGCTCTCTTATGCTCAAAAAGTCTTGAAGATACAGTTCTCTGCCGTTCAAGTCGCCGTGGTAGCGGATAAACGCCTCCATCGTCTTTGTGCCCTTGTCGAACTTTTCGCGTTTGAGATCCGACTTCTTGACGTCGTCGGCGACGAAATCCGCCTTTTTCCACATCGCGGAGGCTTGGATGAGCGGAATTATACCGAGTTCCTCTCCGTCGCTTTCGCGTATGACGCGGTGGCAATAATCGTGCTCTTTGCAGGGCTCCAAACGGAGACCCAAACGCTCTTTGAGTATGATGTCGTTACTAAGAGGCGCAACGGGACACATGCCCGTTTCGAGCCCCTCGGCGTATACGCTTTCCGTGGGATCGGATATCGATAGGACTTCCTTATCTTCTTTCATAATTATATCCTTACTACGTTATATCTTTTGGTTCTGTTGCTGTACGTCAGCCGATACGCGCACACGGACACGTCCGCGCCGTCAATGTAATTGAATTTTTCCGTTTCGTAGCACGTCACGGCGCCGTCCGAATCGACTTGCGGATTGATAATCAATACGTCCTCGTCCCGGTAGACGTTGGAATCCGCCCTAACCTCGAATTTGACGGGCGCATGCTCCACCGTTTCGATTTTGAACTCCTCGCCGTCAAAGGCTATCGCAAGGAGGCAGGCGTTATACGCGTTCAAAACGGCGTATTCCGCGGTATCTTTGGCGTACGCGCTCTTGACGGGAGTCACGCTCGGCGTAAACTTCTCCCCCATGCGTAGGTTTTGGGGAAGTTCGCCGAGGATGGAGAATTTCAGGTTGGAGGGGACGGCTTCCGCAAAGCCCTGCGTAAAGCGGTTGCGGAAGGTATCGCGCTCGACAACGTCCCTGATTGCGCCGCCGTTTTCACGGCAGAGGTATATGTTTTTACCTCCCGAGGCTTCCACGCCGTATGTGGCGGTTTTGGCGTTCTCGGCTTGCGCTACGGCGCGGAGGATATCGTTTCTACCATACTTTTTGTCTTCGTCCGGTAGCGGCATAAGGATACAGTTTATCGTTGTTTCTCCGTCCGTCACGTAGGCGTAAGCTACCGCCAAGGCGGAATTGGGATTGCTCGTAGGTATCGGGCACGCGCCGACTCCTATGAGCGACAGCTCGTCAATCTTCACGCTCTTTTTGAATAATCCCATATGCCCTCCTTACATCTCGGTCAAAACGGACGATTTTATCACGTACTCGTGCGTTTCGCTACCGCTTGCGATGCTGTAGTTTGCGTTATCGAGACCCGTTGCCGTAACTTTGTACGTGCCGGCGTCGGTGGCGCTGTTGCCGGAATATTGACCGTCGGAAGTGCTTATTTGGTATCCCGCAACATGTACTCCGGTTGCCGAGTCTACGCTAAGCACGCCTTTTACGGTGGCGTATAGCTCTATCGGCGAATCCGAATACGTCGCTCCGTCGTTTTGCCAAGCGAGCGTTACCTCTTTTGGCTTAATTGTCAGAGTACTCGATATGCCGAACATATCTAAGTAGTAGTTATCTTTGGCGGATCCGCTTAGCCCGACAACCTCCACGGTATACACGCCGGCGTTAACCATCTCGGTGCAGGTATTTCCTTTCTCGTCCGTTATTTTGTATACGTAGCTTAGATTCATGAAATCTCCAAACTCTATGGCATTTAATGAAGAGGGATACGATTCAAACGTTTGCGCCTTTCCGTTGTAAGTCTTTTCCTCCGGCGCCCACGTGTTAAATGCGGCAAGCACGCTCTTAATCTCGACTTCTTGCGATGTGTTGGTCGGTAGCGCGTAGTTGTTTATCCTCGTCGCGTCGCCGCTAATACCCGTAACCGTAACGGTGTATTGCCCCGCGCTCTTTGCCGAGCTTCCGTTACGAACGAGTCCGCTACTCTTATCCGTAATGGTGTATGTTAGCGTTACGTTATCGTTGTTCGATATTCCGCTTACCGTCGGCGCGAAGTCGTGTTCTTGCCCGTCATAATTTACAACGTTTGGGGATTCTCCGCCCCAATTGATCGTAAGAGTCTTTTGGGTTATGTTGAATTCCCAAGAAGCGCCGGTGGCGTTTGTCGAGGTGTAGTTTGAGGCAGCGTCCCCTTTGAGAGTAGATACCTCGTACTTATATTGACCGACATACACGGCTATCGCTACTTTAGTCCATGTATTTTCGCCGTATTGGTAACAATTATACGAATCCACTGTTACGTCATCTCCCGATATCGCGTTCGTGACGGTTGCCGTTAAATCTTTCGATTTGCCGTATTCATACGCTTTCTCTGCGTTCCAACTAATGCTTACGGGTTTAGGATCTATCGTCACGCTTTGCGTATAGGTAGACGCGGTAACGTCAATCTTATAGTTTGCGTTGCTCAAGCCCATCGGCGTTATGGTGTAAGTGCCGGCGTTTGTGAGGTTGTTGCCGTTTTCGTCAACGTTGTTTTTGTAGGAAGTTACGCTGACGACTTCGTTATCTATTGTGTCGGTAAGCGATATGCTTGCCGTAATCACGTGCAATGCGCCGTCATATTCTATGCTGTTAGGCACGTCCCATATCGGCGTAACGGCTTTTTGGGCAATGGTGAAACTGCGTTCCGCTTGGTACGCGGCTGCGTAATTTACATAATAGTTGCCCCCGCCTTCTCCGCCGAGCTCGCTTGCTATTCTGACGGTATATTCGCCTGCGTCCTTGACGTCCGTATAGGTTACGCCGTCTTTTACGAATTCGTATCCGAAACAAACCGTATCACGGGTTAATACGTCCGTTGTGCTTACCTTAATTCTTTCTTTTTGGCTCTTGCCGTTATATGTAAGGTTGTCCGCGATGTCCCAAGCGGTAACGGTAACGGCGCGCTTACCGATAGTCACCGAAGTATTGCCACTCTCTGCGTTGAACGTGTAATTGTCGTTTCCGAGAGACGCAACTCTTATGGTGTAAGTCCCTGCGTTTATGGGTTTGTTTTCGAGCTCATCCACGTCGTTGCTGTAGGTAAGCGTAACGGTATCCCCCGTTATCACGCCGCCTGCCGAAGCCGTAATCACGTATTCACTGCCCCTGTAGACGGGGTCTTGGGGAACATTCCACGTAAACGTTACTTCCTTTGGGTTTACGGTAAAGCTCTTCTGCGTATCGGCAGCGGAGGACTCCACATAGTAGTTGCCTCGGCTTTTACCGCTAAGCGTTCCGTTTATTTTCTGAATATAGGTTCCCGCGGCTTTGGTTTCTATATAATCGACTTCTTCGCCGTTTTTGGCGTAATCGTAGTAGAAGTTGACTTCGTCTCCTTCATACACGTTTGTAGCCGTTGCTTCCATGCGGTTTTCGCAAGTGCCGTCATACGTGTACGTCGTAGCTCCCGACCAAGTAAATTTAAGGGGAATGGCTCTAACGCTTACTTTAAGTTCCTTGGTGGCGCTACTGCCTACGGTGTAGTTATCGTTACCTACGGACGTTACCGTAAACGTGTAGTCGCCGGCGTCGATAACGCTCAAGTTTTTATTATCATATTTGAGTTCGAACGTATCGCCGTCTACGGCGCCGTTGACGCGCGCGCTTATCGTCCTTTCGGTGGCGTCATATTCTACGTCGCTTGCAACGTTACCGTTATCCCAGTACCAAGTTAAAGAAACGTTCTTCTTGGTAATCGTATATGTTAGGGACTTGTTGGAGCACTCTTCAAGCGTGTAGTTAGTGTCTATGCTTGACGCGGTTATGGTGTATTGCCCTACGTATTTGTATTCCGTCAAGGCGTCGCCGCTGTCGCGCGCGGTTACGGCGTAATCTACGCTTACGGTTTCGTCACCCAACTTGCATACGGCTGTCGGGTGTTGGTTGTCGCCGTTATAC
>CAVIFU010000018.1:1736-20874 GCA_963642145.1 Ruminococcus bicirculans (ex Wegman et al. 2014) | reverse complement strand
CGGTTTAGGATTTATTGTATAGCTGTACGACGCGCCGTCCGC
Source organism: Ruminococcus bicirculans (ex Wegman et al. 2014) (assembly GCA_963642145.1). GTDB lineage: Bacteria > Bacillota > Clostridia > Christensenellales > DTU072 > Stercoripulliclostridium_A. The sequence continues at coordinate 20,832 of CAVIFU010000018.1, read as the reverse complement.
TTTGAGAGTGTAGTTACCGCTGCGCGTGCCTCCGTCTATCGAAGCCGTTACGGTATAGTCTCCTACGTTTTGCGAAGCCGTTACGGTATCGCCGGCTTTGGATTTTACGTCGTACTTAAACGTTACGGAGTCGTCCGTTTTGTTGTCGGCGCGCGACGTTACCAAGCCGTCCGCCTTTGCAGAGAACGCATACGTCTTTTTGCAATACGTAAGTGTTTCTTTCGCCGCATTTTCGGCTCCCGTACCTCCGATAATGTATACCCAAGAGGCTATGTTTATCTCTTTTGGATTTACAACGTACGAATACTCTTCGGTGCCGCTTGCGAGGGTGTAGTTTTTGTTTGCGCTCGATACGCTCTTTACCTTGAACGTATACGTGCCTGCGTCCAAAACGTAGTTTTCGATAGTGACGTATTGGTTTACCTTGGCGCTGTCGTACGTCCAAGTAAGCTCTTTTGCGTCGGCGTCTAAATATTGTGCTACGTAACCGGATGTGCAATCGTAATCTACCGTGAACGTGACCTTTTCGCCTTTCTCCGCACCGTTTGTTACTTCAAACGACGGCGTGAAGTATGTTCCGTCATACGTGCGCGTTCCGCTCTGCGCGCTCCATGTAACGCCGATTTCGCGCCGAGCTATACTCCAAGTGCATGTCGCTCCCGAGCCTATTTTGTAGTTGGCGTTCCCCGTATCCGTTATCGTTGCGGTGTAATCTCCTGCGTTTGTCGCGGACAAGGTGTTCGCGTCGTCCTTGTATGTAAGGGTCAGGGCGTTATCTCCTCCTATCAATTCGTATTTTGGCGTTATCTTCTTTTCTTCGCCGTTATAGGTGGGATTCTCGGGCTTTTCCCAAGTGAAGTTCACCGTATAAGAGTTGATTTTCCACTTTACGCTCGTTGTGGCGAGGGTGTAGTTATGATTTTTGTAGCCGCTCAAATAGTTCGCGCTCATGCTTACCGTCGAACTGTGGTTGCCGGCAGAACACGCCGCGGCGCCCGAAAGCGTTAGCGAAAGCTCTTCTTGCTCGTCTCCCGTGCACAATCCGCTCACCACCGGCGTAAGCGTATAGCCGTGACCGTCCGTACCGCTGCCGTTACCGTAACCGTTGTAGACTAAGCCAATATCGTTGACGACTGTTCCGGAAGAAAGCGTATCCGAGCATTTTTTCCCTGTCGCGTTGTCTGTAACACTCCAAGTGCCTACGGTTATCTTCTTGGGATTGACTTTGATCTCTATTGTTTGTTCGGTTACTTGGTAGTTGTTCGAGAGCGCGTCTCTTACCCCCGTAACCGTTACTTTGTACGTGCCTGCGTCCTTTCCTTTTACAACAATACCGCCGTTGCTTCCGCTTGACGGAGTGACCGTATAGTTTGTATACGTGAATGCGTCGAGATTAGCAAGGGTTCTGTCTTTTATCATCAAGTTGCCGACGTTTATTTCGAGGTCTTGCTCGGAGCCGTTGTAGGTGTATTCGCTTGATGTGAAACTAAGTTTTCTCTTATTTATGGTAAAGTCCCGAGTCGACGAAGACAAGCTGTAGTTCTTAACCCTGTAGTTCTTAACCGAAGAAGCCATGCCGTTGAACGTCATCTCGTATGTGCCGGCGTTTGTCGCGGTGAACGTGATTACAACGTTTTCTCCGCTACGCGCTGCGGATTTTTCGGCGCAACCGGTACTTATATCAAAGTAGACGACATTACTTAACGCGCTTGCGTCATCCCCCATAAATCCGCTTATTTCGGCGGTTCTCGTTTGCTTCTCGCCGTTATAAGTATAATCGGATCCCGAATCAAAAGTTACTTTTAACTCTTTTTTCTTAATTTCCCAAGCGAAAGTAGCTTTGGAGTCGGTCACGTTATAGCGGTAGTTATCGTTGCTTACTCCTGTAATCTTTGCCGTATAAGTGCCCGCGTCCGTTGCCGTGTTTACGCTATCGTTGTTATCGGAATACACAAAGCTTACCTTGTCTTTATCCGCGTCCAAAACGCCCGATATTACGGCTTGTACGTTGTGCTCCGCCGCGTTGTATGTGACCGAATTTGTATTCTCCGATTCATTAAGCAGCCATTTGGAAACGGAAACTTCTCTTTTCTCGATCTCCCAGCTTATGCTTATATAGGCTTCGCCGATTTTTTGAATCGAGTAGTTCAAATTGCCTACGCCTTCGACCCTTGCCGTGTAAGTACCGGCATTTGTCGCCTTGCTTTCGGCGGCATATATCAAATTTACGTCTTCCGTTCCTTCTACGCCGAATATTTTCATACTGCACGTACGCTCTTTACCGTCATAGGTTACGGAGGTTGCGGACTCCCCGTCTAACAGCCATCCTTCAAATCCTACCGGCTTAGGGTATATGGTTACGTCGGCGGTTAGGGTTGCCGATTCGTAGTTTTGGGCGTCTTCATTATTATTCTTGCTAAACGTTACCTTTACTTCGTATTCGCCGGCGTCCCTCATTTCATTGCATACGATACCGTTTTTGTAGTAAGCGTAGCTTGCTTTTACGTTATCGGTGGCAGGATTTCCGGTATAAGTAATCTCCGAGTCCCGCGCGTAGCCGTTGTAGGTTAAATCTGCGTTCGCAAATTTTACGTCACTTACGTCTATTTTCTTTTTGTTTACGGTTACCTTGATAGATGTTTCACTCGTCGCGCTGTCGCCGTTGAAGTACGCCGTCACGGATAGCTTATAGGTTCCGCTCTCCTCTACTTTTTCGATCTTTTGGTTGTACTTCGATTGGCTTACTTGCTTACCGTCCTTTTCCCACTCGTAGGAGTACGTTACTTTGGTCTCGATGTCGTGATTTACATCCGCGGAGAGAATAAGCGTTGTGTTTTCGTCATAAGTAAACTCAATGCCGTTACTGCCTGCAAAGCCTTCAGGCACGCTTATTTTTACCGAGGGCGGAGTCAACGCCCATTTGCCGGTGATTTTCGTGACGCTTTGCCACTTGGTTATATCTTCTATTTTGGTGCCGTTTGCGTACCAATCTATGCCGTCATAACCCTTTCTGTCCGTTATGACCGGTAGGGACGCGCTTCCCTCTTCCCTCGTCCAATATATCGTTGACCCGAAACCTTCGGGAGTATATTTGCCCCAATCCAACGTGGCGGAATACTCGTCCACCCATTTTGCGTAGAGAGATACCGATTCCGTGAACTTTACCGGCGTGTGCAAAGAAAATTTGCATTCCTCGGTGAATTCCTTATCGTAGTACCAACCGCGGAAAGCCTTGTTCGCCCTTACGCCGTCCGTGCCGACTTCAAGCTTATTGTTGATATACGCAAGCGTGTCCGTCACCAATCCGCCCGTGGCATCGCCTTCGTTAACCAAGTCCGTGTAGCTTAGCGTTATGCCGTCCGACTTTTTGCCGAATATGCTCTTCAAATAGTATTTGCTGTCCGTATTGAAGTCCACGCAGATTTCTTCTTCGGCAAGCTCGGGCGCAAAATTCTTGGAGTATTGTTGGTTTTTGGTGCGGTAATCGTCGTAAATGTCCTTGTTGACTTGTATCTTGGTTTGGTCGCCCATCCCGTCCAAAGAGGCTATGTTGCCTACCGAGGGACCCTTCATGACTACCTTTTGGATGTTCTCGCAATTGAAGCATGAGAAAACAAAATCCGCTTGACTTTCGTAGGTAACTTCGCTTATCTTACTGCCCGTTACGGCGTTCGGCTCGATATTCGTAACCGAAGCCGGTATGGCTACCGTAGCGATGCTGTTTAGGTTGATGGCGTTACTCTCTATGTATGTCAGATTGGATACCGTCGCAACGCTACCGTCCTCTTGCTTTTCCTGCGTGCCGAGGGTAAGCTCTTTTATCCTGTAATTTTCTATCATGGTATCGTCATCCGAAATGGCGTATGCGGCAATACCTACGACGGGTAAACCGTTGTACATCGCCGGGATATTGACTTTGTCGGAAGTGCCCATGTATATGCCTACTACCACGTAGCCGGACTTGTCCTCGGTAAGCTCATACTTGACGGCGCGCGTCGTGTCGAACAAATCGTAAGCCTTGGGCGGTATTTTGTACGCGACGAGGGTGCCTACTTGCAGGATAACCAAACACGCGCACAGCGCAATGTACGAGCGGATGAAGTGCCCGGTACGCTCCTTGCGCTTCTTCTCATCATTACGGACGCTCTTGCGCGTCAAAGAGTTGATGGCGCGCTTGTCGATGGACGGCCACACAACGTAAGCGATTATCGCAAACAGCGTTTGGACTATCGCTATAACGAGTAGGTCCATACGAAGAGAGCCGAGCTCCGCAGTGCCGACATACAGCGCGCCGCCCCAACAAGCGACAAACGCCGCGCCTATTACGTAAGAAACGTAGGCAAACACTTTGATATACGTTCCCGTAAATCTGCGTGAGATCAGGTCGACTATACATATGACTATCTGCGCCGCGCTTATGCCTATCAGCGCGTAAATATGCGCAAACATTCCGCTCGGCGCCCCCTTTTTGTTCATGAAGAACAACGTTGCGAGCGTGCTCAATAGTATCGCGACAAAATTGATTATCGCCAAACTGTATCTGACGTCTACGATTTTACGATGTTCCGTTAATACGTTTGCATTACTGTTTTGAACCATCATCGTCTACCTCCTTTATTCTTCCCCGTTGTCTTCTTCCGTATCGGGAGTCGCGCTACCCTTGATTTCCTTTAAGTTGCCGAGGCGCGTAACGATATACTTCTTGACGACGTAACCGTTACCCTTCTTTTTGCGCATAAAGACAACGCCGTCTATGCGCGTAACTGTGTTGAGCCTCTCCGCCGCCATCTCTTCGCATACCGGGCAACGGAAATCTGCGTCCCCGGCGTAACTTACGGCGGAAGACTCTTTGTAGTACTCGCCACCGCAAGAACTGCACTTCCGACATCTGTCTTCGGATGTAAGTATAATGTCGCGGATGTCCATGCCGAACTTCTTGGCAAGCTCTTCGCGGAACTTTGCAAGCGTTTTCATGCGGTACTCGTGCTCTTTTTTGGCGTTTGCAAAATTCTCGTTACCGCGCTTTTGCTTGCAGTAATCGAGATAATCGGCGTAAGTCGCTATCTTTTCGCAAGCGTAGTTGATGAATACCATCTTCTCCACAGGGATAACGCCGTGCTCTTCGGCGGTGCCGGACTTCTCGTCATACACCCACTCGGTGCCCTCACGGCAGGAGCAATAGTTTATACCGCTCTGCGCGCGCAAGCCCTTGATGAACTCCCTCCCGGGAGCAAGCTTTATCTTGGAATATATGGGCGAACCCATGAACTTCTCGTAGTCAAAGTGCCAGCCTCCGCATTTTTCGCAACGGACAAGGCAGTCTTCGCAACCCGTAAGGAATACAAGCTTGTCTTCCGTGGAGTATTCGGGGTCTATGGCGTCGGTGTTGACGTGTATTTTGTGTACCTTGCTCGGGTCGTCCACGTCCACGATGTCGTGTCCGCACGAGTCGCAAACGTGTATGCTCGCGTTGAGTGAATCGAACTCGTTGTTGTTGTCGGCAAGGTAAGACGTGTTATATACCGCCTCGCGCCCGCGCACGTCCTTATACATAAGGTGGACGTTGAGGAACGATAAACTTATCTCGAATATCGATTTGACGTTGACGTTTTGTATGTCGATGTCGGCGTTGACGTACTTATCGAATACCGCTTTCTGTATGGATTCCTTGTTGGCGTTCAGGGTATCGCGGTCTTTGAGTAAGTTTACTTCTCCCGTGCGCTTTATCTGCCTCATGACGGAGTCGCTTATCTCCTTGACTTCGCCGTTTTTGAGCATGAAGCTGTACACATCGGGCGCCGCCGATACGCCGGTATCTTTGATTAGATGACACTGGAAGATGTTCGCCTTGTTGCTCCTGTCGTCCCCGGCGTCGATAAATACGTTGACGTCCTCTTTGTTTAGCCTTTCGTTGCCGAGCTTTTCGCCGATGTCGCCGAGTATCGGGCGTAAAGAATTGCGTATCTTGGTCTTGTCGGGCGTCGTTTCCACTCGACACACCCTCTGCATATACGTTACGCGTGAGTAAACCTCGTCGATTAGCGTTGACGACGTCTCCGCGTCTATAATGGCGTACCTGTTGTTGAGGCTCATGAAGAATAACGGGCTTATACTTTCGGATCCGTCCTCCTCGTCCGTGCGGTATACCTCGTTGATAACTATGTAGTCCATCTCCCCTATACGGATGTCCTCCGCGTCGCCGTATATCGCGCGGAACCGTTTGAGGTCCTCATCCAAAGAGCTCTCTACGCGGAAGCCCTCGAACGTTTCTTTAAGTTTTCTTGCTATATCGGTAAGTGCCATTGTCTCCTCCCGCTATTCTTCGTATGCGACGTCAAAGCCGCGCTTTGCCACCGCGTAATTATCTATAAGCGTGCCGTTTGCAAGGTTAATCACGTCGCGCGCCACGGCAAAATATTTGTCCGCTATCTTGGCGTATAACCCCGTAACGACTTTGCGCATCCCCTCGATTATATCGTACGGCACGTAATATTTACCGCACGCGTCGCATGCGTAATCGGCGTATTTTCCGAGCAATTCCTCTACTTTGTCGCTTGCCGCCGCCACTTCGGAGGCAAGAAGCTTGCGGTCGTTGCCGTCCGACATGTTCGTACTGCGTATGGTAACCTCTACGTCTATTTGATTCATGCGCTCTTCGCGCTCCGCTATGGCGCTCTTGGCAGTCGTGACGAATGAGTCTATGCCTGCCGTGAACTCGTCGCCGTGGTTGCGCATGAGGCGATCGTAATCGGCGCATCCGTTGCAATCTTTGCGCCTGAGGTCGCACGTCCGCCTGAGCTCGCGCGCGCATACGTCAAACAGCATGCCTCTGCCGAACTCCGTAACTCCGCGCTCGGTAGTGTAAACCACTCTCTCCCCTTCGCCGCCTACGGCAAAGGAATTGTAGTATATCTGCCTTAGGTCTGCGCCGGCTTTGCATAGGAACACGGCGTCGAGAGCTTCCTCTTTGGCAGGATAAGTAACATTTGAGGTCAATTCGCGCACCGTTTTGTTGTAGTTTTTGACAAAGTCCGCGCATGCTTCCTTGTCGCCGTACCCGGATATCAGTCGTATAGCCGTGATGTAGAAAGCGTTGACGGCTTCCGTAACATCCCCGTACAGACATGTTTTTTCGTTGGCAAGCTTGATTTCCGACGCGTCTATCGGAGGCAACGCTCCGCCGCCGAATATGTCAAGTTCCCTGTCCCAAACGTCCGCAATCACGCCGTTGACGGTCTCGTATGAGATAAATACGGTGGACTCGCCGTCGCAACCGAGCGAAAGTTTGCCGGCAACGCAGGCAAAATCCATGGGATTGGTCGGAGTTTCGGCGTAAATCACGGTGTTGCTGTGTAAATTACGCGCCGTCTTGCGCAAAGAGGCGTAATCGGATACCAAAACGTCGTTTGCTTCCGCTTCGAACGCGCCTAAGTCGCAAGTGACTTTCTCTTCTCCCGCCATTTTGGTAAGAATCGCCTTTATCTCGTCCTTACCGCGCTCGGCTACCACGATGAGCGGATACTTGTTTTTTGATTTTTTGCCGTCGCGGCGCATCATGCCCGCGATGACGTCGCATTTGTAATGCGCAATACTCTTCTCGCCGTACACCGAACAGCCGTTTTGCTCCCCTCCGAGCAAGCCCAAACCGCGCAAGTACCTCTCGAAATATGAGTCGTCGCGGTAGAACCTCAGGACGTTGCAGTCTATATCGTCCTTGGTTTGACGATAAATGCCGTTAGCAAGGAACGTCTTCGCGAGTAATGCTATCTCACCTTCCGTCAGCTCACGCACGGACAAAGAGTGCAAGTTGTTCTCCAAAGTCGCTTTCAGGTCGTTTGCAAAGAACATCTCGGTGATTACCGCGGCAATCTCGTCTTCGCCGGCTTCGTCCAAGAATTCCGACATCGTGCGCGAACCGTGGCAAACGGCTTTGCACGCCGACACGAACCGCAAAAGCGATTCTTCCTCCGACATATAGTCGAACCGCGCGTTGACGTACTCTATAACGCTCTCCGCCGACGGCAAAACGTTCTGTATGGCGTTGCGCGCCCTGCGCAAACACGCGCTCGCAACGGATATTCCCACGAATTCTTCCGTAAGCGCGGAGGCAATATCGGCGCATTCTTCGTCGTAATCGTCGCCCTCGGGGACGTAACTCGAACGCTCTTTCTTTGCGTTGAAACGCGCGTTTACCACGCTCAGCGCAAGGTAAAATTCCGCGATGTTGTCCGCAACGACGGTGTCGGCAACGGCTATTACGCCCTTCGCGCCCGACGTTACGGCGCACAACCTCTTGTAAGAATGCGCGGTATCCGCAAAGTACCGCCTGCCTTTGAGGCAAACGTCCTCGTACTCGTGCGGAGAAAACTTGACGGTATGGGAACGCCCTCCGCGCGGAGCTTCCCTAAGGTCGAACATGTCGTATATGCCGTCGATAACCACAAACTCGTACTCGCAATCCGCCAAAAAGTCGGATAAGCAGTACGGCGCAACCGCGGTGGGCGCTTTGACGTACTTACCGCTTGCGGTCGTATTGTCGAACAGCTTGCCGTTGAACAGCGGACTACCGTCTTTACCCGCAAAAGGCACAATCAATTTGGGATTGACGACGCGGAACTTTTCGCTCCGTGCGCGCGCCGTTTCGACGTTGGTTACGTCTACCTCGGCTACCGCCTCTCCGGCTTCGCCGATATCCTCGATTACCCTGACCGCGCCTATCGCGCGCGACAGAATTTGAGCCGTTTCCCTTGCCGTATCGACGTCGCTTACAATATATAACAGGCTCCTCGCGCCGGATTTTTTGTAAACTTGTTGCGCCGCGGTCAAAGCAAGCAGCTTGGACGTTTCCGCCAACAAAAGCCTGCCGCCGCATGCGGTAAACTTATCGTTAACCGCCGATAAGTACGCGTTTACCTCCTTCCTCTTTAACCCTATATCTATCTTCATCAAACGCTCCCTTCCATATTATTCATGAAGTCCGCTATGGAAAGCGCCTTGATAAACTTCTCGAACAGCTTAGCCGATTTGAGAACGCTGTCGCATTGGTCGTGGAATTTGTCCAATATGCGCCCGATGTACTCGCCTACGGCTTCGTCCCAATACAATTGCTTGATGGGCGTGAATATCTTATCTTCGAACTCGTCGTAAGGCATGGTGAAAGGTCCCGCGGTGCTCTCCGGCAAAGCCTTCTCCACGCTCGCTTTGACTAACTTCAAACGCTTGCGCTTGTCTTCGAGTTCTACCAAAAGTTTGTCCGCTTCCGACTTGTTCGCGCTCGATATTCTCTCGTTGCTCAGCTTGTCGCGATACTTGTCCGTCTCCGCGTTATAGTACGCCAAACTCTCGTCAAAGAACCTGCACACGGCTTTTTTGAAGTCGCCGTAATCGTTGTGCTTTTTGCGTGAAGTGTTGGCGCACACCGTGCGACTCGGGCAGGACTCGCATGTCAGAGCCGAACAAGTCACTTCCAACGCGCCCTTGACGCTGTTGAACCTTATCACGCGCTCGTCCGTGCCACCGACGATGTAGCCCTTGCGCTCCGGAGATATGGAATTGCGAAAGGCGGTATCGAACGAATCGCGCAACCTGCGGATGTATCCGAGCTTGATTTTGACGCTGTCCTCGCTCGTCTTCACTCCGCCGGCGCGGAAGAATTTGACAAATTCTTCGGTGATTTTTTTGAACTCCGCGTCGGAAACGGGCTCCCGACACAAGCGATATAGGTACCTATACAGCACTTCAAGCTTATAAACCTTGCCTTCAAACGATACGTCTTCGCCGTTCTTGGCGGCGGACGCTTCCTCGGGAACGGAAACTATGCCGGTTGTCTCGCCCATCCACTGAGTGAACATGCGCAACTCGTTGGCAAAGAAGTTGATGACGTATCCGCTCATGTCGTTAAGAGGTACGAACGATATGATGTTTATTCCCTGCGACTGACCGCTCGGGCGGATTCTGTCGATACGTCCGATGCGCTGTTCCATCTTCAAGGGGCAATAGTTGATGTCGAAGTTGATGATGGTGTCCGCCTTTTGGAGGTCAACGCCCTTTTCGTAACGTTTGGGGTCAATTATTACCAAGAGGTTGCCGTCTATGCGCTGTAAGTCCTCGGTGTCCTCCGAGACCTTCCAGCTACCGCCCAAGTCCTCTACGGTGTAGCTTGCCCATTTGCGTTTGTACTCCTCGGCTTTGGCGGAGGAAAGCTGTTCGCCTTTGTATAACGGCGTGCAACGCTGATATTTGAACCACTCGGTAATGGCTTCCCTGTCGTTTTCGGCAAACAGCAATACCTTTTTGCTGACGGAGCCCAAGGCGGTGTCGTTGCCGACCATGAGTTTATTGACGAGGGCTAACTTGTAGTCCGTCATGCCGTCGTCGTCCAAAGCGACAGACTCGTACTTGCTGTTTTGCGGTTCGTGCGTCACGGGATCGCCGCCGCTCATGGAATTGTTGATGTAGTCGAATATCGCCACGGCGTTTTTGAATTTCTCTTCCTTCTCTTCATCGGTGCCTTTGAGCTTGTCGAAGTTCGGAAGATCTTCTATTCTTATCGTGGGGTTGCCCTCTTGTTCGACTACGCGTTTGACGTCAAGGAAACTATCGAAAAACACGTCGTCGCGCAATAGGAATATGACTTTGCCGTCTCGGCGCGGCCATATGGGGAGGTTGCGATAACGCTCCCGGCGCGATTTGTTGAGATCGTCTAAGTGCGCGCAGCCTTCGAGGTTGTACGTCTGGTGGCGCGTATGCCTTATGCCGTACTTGCGGTAAGTCTTGTGCCACTTGCGCGGACCGTCTTCGAGTTCCAAAAGTTCCCTTATCCTCTTGATGGGTTTGCCGTCTTCCCCGGTGAAGTCCTCCTCGAACCTTATCCTTATAGTATTATTGAGCAGTGTGCGGAATGCCACGCGCGTCAAGAGGTTCGAGCCCGTTTCCGTCAGCTCGGCGATGCGCTCCAAAGTATTCCTTATACCGCCTGCGGCCCTGCCCTTGCCGGGTTCCTCCGCTTTGTATGCAAGGATGAGATCCGAAACCACCTCTTCAAACGTCATGTAGCACATTTGCCCCGCGAGATACTCCGTAATCGCGTCCGGGTTATTGACGTTTGCTTTGAGATACTCGTTGTTGAAATAGGGATAGAGGTATCTGCTCGATTTGTTCGAAGGCGAATCGCCGTTCTCCATGCGGAAGAAGGCGTTGGAGTTATTGCAAAAATACTCCGCCACGGTGCCGTCGGCAATGCACGCCTTGAACGCCTCGTACAAGCTCTGTACGGCGTCTTCCCTATCGGAGGCGCGCGGATAATCGTTATCTATATCCTCGCTTATCTTTTTGTAGTCCTCCGCGTCCTTGTTGCTTGCAAGCAACGTCAGCAGATAAAAGTCCACCATGTCCGATTTTATCGGCGTTGCGGTAAGGAATATCTTCCTGTTCGCCTTGTCGGCAAGGCTTTTGAGCTTCTTGTACAAACTGCCTTTCTTTATGAAATAATAATCGTCAAACAGCTCGTAGCGGTTGTACTGCTCGGAGGGATACTCGAAGAACAAATTGTTGTTGTGATATGCGCGCCGTTCGACTTTGGCGCACACGTCTATGTAGTCGTGCACTTCGTCTACTATGAGCGTTTGGTAGCCTACGTCGATGAAAAAGTCTATTATGCGGTAATCCTCATACTCTTCCGTAAGCTCGCGCCTCTTGTTGTAGCTTATGAATTTATGCTTGTAGTTGCGTATGTTTTTGAGTATGGTTTGGTTGAGGAAATTTTTGAGTTCCGCCTTTTCGCCGTCATACACGGTGTACGCGATGGGTATAACCAAAATGGGGTACTTCTCGCTGTCCGTCATGCTCTTTGCCACGGTAGTGATGATCTCGGGACGTGAAGAAATGAATCTGCCGACGAGCGCGTACAACGTGCCGAGTTCGCGTTCGATAAGGGCGGCGTACTTCTTTTGGAATCTGCCTACGCCCTTGAAGAGCCTTGCCACGGCGTCTTTGCCGCCTACAAGCCTCGTCCTCGTGTATTCCGCAATTTCTCCGCTTTTGTCGTATACGTACTCCGCGGTGCCTTGGAAATCGTCTGCGACAAGGCTGAACTTCTTGCCGTCGAACGTCAAACGGGGGTCGCCGTCCGTTTCGCTGTCATCGAATCCGCGATTGACAAGGTCAACCGCCGTTTGCATATCCTTGCGGATAAGGTACTTGATGACGTCGGCAATGTTGCCGTCAACGCCTGCTATTTCTTCGTATGCGTGCTCGAATTTGTGTTGAGCAAGCTCCGCGAATTGCTCGTTGCGCACACATTTGTACACCGTTTCGCAAAACTCGTCGAAACTCTTGATGGCTTTGACTTGCGGATACGTCTTCTTGACGCCGTCCACAATCTTTTCCGCATACCTTATGCCGAACTTCTTGTCAAGCTCGTACTCCCATTTTTGCGCCATAATCTCGTTGGGCACTATTATGAGCAGAGAACGCAGCTCGTTGCGACTCGCAAGTTCGCTGACTATCATGCCGGCTTCTATCGTCTTGCCCATACCTACCTGATCGGACAGGATACCGCTCTTGTTCAAGTTGAATATGAAGTCGTATACGGCTTCTTCTTGGTAAGAAAAGTAGCTCCGATCCTGCGCGGCGGCGGTGTTGCCGAACCAGTGGAATCTGCCGTAGTAATCCTCTTTGAGTCTGAGCTCCGTCTTGTTTTCCACGGAGTTGACCATATCAAGCAAATCTTCTATGGCGCGAACTTGCTCTTTGTCTTTGAGCAATTCTTCCGTATTTTTCTGTTCGGGCATTTTTACGTCGTTTTGGTCTATCATGTAGTGCCTCCCCGTTTATTCTATTACACATATGGCGTTCGGTTCTTCACTGACCGCACGCACTCCCGTATATACGCATCCGTTGACGCAGGCGGCTTTGCCCGCGCAATTCGTCGCGATGACGTTCTTGTAACTCTTTGTGTTCCCTTCCTTATCCGTAATCGTCACGGACTTATCGTCTTTGACCGTAAGGAGCCCCGACCGCGTGACGATGTTTTGTCCGAATACCGTCGTTCTCTTGCGCGTAAAGTTCTGTCCTGCGCTCTTGTACACGTCTATGAATCTGCGCCCGACGGAAGCTGTTTTGTACTGAACGCACAGCATATCTCCGTACGAGAATATATCGGTAATCTCCGAGTCTTGCGGACACGGCGCTATCGCGGTGACGTTTTTCGGCGCGCCTACCGTGAAGCAATACAGCCGATCTCCCGCGCGCCAGCACACTTTGCCGTCCGTAAGGAAAGAGAGCTTCCCCATAACGTCTACGCAAGCGGTCGTTTCGGAAGCTTGGCAGTCGCTACCGATAGCCACTTCCCTGAGTTTATTTTTGCGACAATCGTATTCGAAATATCTCAGCACTTCGTTATGAATCAAAAAAACATGCTTCCCTACGCTTGCGATGTAACTTTCCGCATTGAACGTAGCGTCGAGCTCATATACGTTTTCTCCTCCGGTAACGCCGTCCTCGGTTATTCCGAAATGTTTGACGGTAAAGTCGTATCCTTCGCCGCGACATACGACGAAGAGTTCGCCTTCCGTAGGCGCGTCAAGGCGACAAACGGCAATGCACCAGCCCTTGGCGTCCTGCACCTTGGCAAAGACTTCGCCGTCCGACAAAAGGTTACCGTCGGTAGAAGTGTAGAGTTTGCCGTTAAACACCAGCGGCGCAAGCACGGAATCGACGCGTTTGACCGTTACCTCCTTGGCGCGACCGACGTCGGTAAGCTCGCCGAACAAGCCGTTACCCGTCACGTCCCACGCTTTGGAAAGTACCGTATCGCGACGTTTCAAGTAGAAAGCAAGGCTGTCCGCAAAATCTTTGCGCGCGCTTTCGCCGTACGCGAAAGAGCGGAAAACCATACCCTCCCCGAAAAACGTCTTTCTCTTCGTCTCCGCCTTAATGAAACTCTTTGCCATCTCCGTCCCCGACTAATTTTTGACTATCTTCAGATTACAGCCGTCCCTATCCTGATTTTTGAGTCCTCTGTCGTTCAAAAGCAAGGTGTAAATTGCCGTTTTCGGGACGTCGGGATGCTCTTCGAGGTAGGCTTTGTAGTCCTCTTCCGTGAATTCGACGTTCGGATCCTCGAGTTTCTTGTATACGCATTCCGCAAGCGACGGATCTATGGGCTCGGGCGGATTTTTGAGCTGTTCCAAGCTTACGTAGCTTTCGCTCTTGTACGCCTTCATTATCTCGGCATATCCGTAACCGTGCTCTATGCAATATTCTTTGAGCTTCTCGTACTTGTCGATGTTTAGGTGGTACGACATCATGTCGTAATTTTTCATCTCTATTACGGCAATTCTGCCTTTGTAGTCTTTGATAACGAAATCGGGAAAATATCTTCTGTCCGCAAGCGCTTGCGAAATGTAAGCAAGTTCGAGCGTTTGCGAATTGATGTCTTGCAGATATCCCACGCTTGCCATGCAAATTGCGAATTTACTCTCTAAGTAAGAATCGCACTCGATCACGCGCTTGTGCTTGGAAAACTCTATCTCTAAGTAACTGCGGTGCTTGGGCGTGTCTTCGACAACCGGTTTTTCTACCGGCGGGAACAACTCGTCCAAACCCTCTTTGTATATCTTGACGTTGTCGGGATAAACAATGAGGTCCTCTACCTTTTGGCACTTGCGCGCGTCCGGAACAAGGCAGGCTATGACCTTGCGCGGCTCTATCTTGGGCGTTTCGTCCTTGACGGCGTTGCTGTTTGCGGAATCGGGCGTACCGGCGTTTTCGGAACCCTCCAAACCTTCCGGCACGGGAAGCCCGAGCGCTTTGTATCCTGCCGGCATGACTACGCGACCGTCGCGATCTATGCGCAAAAAGCCTTTCTTTATCAGATACGCCTCGTACTTTTCGGATACGACGTTGTTGCTCTCGTTCAACGCCTTGGACAGAGTGTCGATGCCCACGGGTCCGCCGTTGTATCTCTTGATTATGAGCCTCAGAAGTTCTCTGTCGCCCTTTTCGAGTCCGTATTGGTCTATGCCGTTTTCTTCAAAGAATCCGTCTATTACCGAGCGCTGTATGGTTATGCCGAGGGCGCGCACCTTCTCCGCGTCGGTAAGCTCTCCCGTAACCGGCAGATTGTTCTCCGCCACGTACTTGACGAGGGCCTTGTCCGATATGCGTTTGACGGTGTTGTTGGCAATACGCGGATTGTTGCGACAACGTTTGGCAATATACAAGGCTTCTTCGTCCGCAATGTTCATCCCGAGCTTGTAGAAAGACTTCTTGATGATACCGCCGAGCACTTCGTCGGAATATTCCACAAGTCTTACCTGTATGGCGCGTTGGGTAAACGGCTTGGCGAGTTTGCCTATCTCCGTAGTTGCGCCTATAAGCGTAAACGGAGGGAGGACAAGCGTTTCCGTATGCGCGGATCTTCCTTTGCCCTCGGTGTAGGTGACTTTGCCGTCCTGCATGGCGGAGTAAAGTATGGATTCCGCCACTGCCAAAGGCAACGTGTGTATCTCGTCTATGAACAGAATGTCGCGCGGTTGGAGTTTTTTGAGGATGGCGATCATTTCCTTGGGGTTAATCCCGGTGACGTTGACCTCGATAAATCCCGCGTTGACCTCATTGGCGATTATCTTGGCAAAAGTCGTTTTGCCGAGCCCGTGCGAGCCGTACAAAATGATGTGCGGCATGGCGCTGTGTTTGAGGATGGACGCCGTGATTAGATCCCTGACGGCGTTGACCGCTTGCGGCTGTCCGATGTAGTCGTTTAGCTTTTTGGGGCTCAGAGAATCGTTGAACCCTACCTTTTTGGTCTTACCGCCCTCGGGTTTTTTGTTTGCGGAATCCGCCTTGCCGTCATCGGCAGGCGTTACGGGGGTCTTGACGTCGGGCGCGTTTTCGTTCGGATGCGCTTCCGAAGAGTCTTTGGTCTGCGCGGAAATTCGAGCCTTTTGCTTATCGGCTTTTATCCCTTCCGCCATGCCGGACGCCATCTCCATTATAGTTTTGCATTGGGCTACGTACTTTGCCTTTTCTTTGCCCGTACTTTTGACTACGAGGTTCCTCACGCATTCCGCCGCCATAACCAAAAGCCTGACTGCTTCCGTTTTGCGACCTTCCGTATAAAGCCTTCTTGCTTCACTTATGTATTTCGATGCTTTTGCGGAGTCAATTTCCATCTCTTCTCCCCGATACTCATTCGTCTAACGTGCGCTTAATCTTGGCTAATTCCGCGTCTATATCGTCCCCTTCCGTATCCGCGGCGCCCTTTGCTCCGTATATAAGTTTTTCCACTTCGTCGTCGCTTACAAGTTCGCTTTCGGCGGTGTAGTCACCCATATCCTCTTGGGAATCTTGCAACATGGCGTCTAAGTCTTCGGTTTGTCCTGCCACTTTGTCCATGGCAAGTTTGAGTTCGTTGGTAAGTTTGGTCATGTCCCTCGACGTACTGCCGGCAATTTCCTTGCTGATGATGTGCACGGCGTTGAGGAACGATTCCGTCATCTGCGCGGTATCCTTCATCTGAGATATGATTTCCGCGTTAAGCAACATTTTGTATGTGCGTTTTCTCTCCGCAATTGTGGATTTGAGCGCGCTCTTGGCAAGCTGAACCTGCTCCGGGAGTTCCTCGCGCATGGCTACTTGGGCAGCCTCGATGTACTTGTTCTCCTGCGCTTTGAGCTTGGCTATGCGGTTTTTGAGCTCGCGCATGGATTTGCGCACTTCGGCTCTTTTTTCTTGGGCTTTTTCTTCTTTGCTCTTAAATAGTTTCATACTCAATCCTTCTTCTCTTTATTTTTTGTCGAGTTTATTCATCTCGTACGATTTGATGCCGTCGCGAATATCCTCGGGCAATATCTCCGTAAGCGTTTGTTTACTGCACTTGCCGCCGAGCTCCCACACTCTGTGAGCTTGCGCCTTGACGACTTCTTCAAACACGTTGCGCACTCCGCGCGCGTTGCCGAAAGCCCTGTCATGCTTGGCGTAAATGCCGTTAAGGTACTCCCTGAGCATTTTGTCGCACTCGGGACTCAATACGTAAGCGGACTTCTTGCAGTAAATGTTGAATATATTGAACATCTCTTCCCCGGTATAATCGGCGAACTTGATGTTGTTGTTGAACCTCGAACTCAGTCCGGGGTTGGAATCTATAAAGCTCTTCATCAGATCGTCGTATCCCGCGACGATCACCACAAAATCCTCTCTGTTGTCCTCCATCGCTTTGAGGATGGTGTCTATCGCTTCCTGTCCGAAATCGTTTTTGCTACCGCCGTTGAGCATATAGGCTTCGTCCACAAAGAGCACTCCGCCCAAAGCCTCGTCAATCTTTTGTTGAGTCTTGGGAGCCGTCTGCCCGATGTATTCGGCAACGAGGTCTTTGCGCGACGTTTCCACGAGTTGACCTTTGCTGAGCACGCCGAGCGCTCTGTAAATACTCGCCATGATACGCGCGACCGTCGTTTTGCCGGTGCCGGGGTTGCCGAGGAACACCATGTGATAGCTTATAGGCGGAACGGGCAAGCCCATTTCCTTGCGCTGTTTGAACACGGTAAGCCTCTCTACGAGCTTTTTGACGTCGTCTTTGACTCGTCCCAAACCCTCCAAAGAGTTGAGTTGGTCGAGGGCTTCTGCCACAGTCAGCGCGGGCGGTTCTTGTTCGCCGTCATTTTCTCCGTCCTTACGGGACTTTGATTTATTTTGCGTCGTCGGCTTGGATTGGACGGGAGATTTCGTTTTTTCGGCAGAAGCAAGCTTTTCGTTTATTTTTTCGAGCAAACTCGCTATCGATTGGGCGTTGGCTTTGTAGCGCGCCTTGTCGCTCCCCACCGAACACTCTATCAAGCCGATACAGGCTTTAAGCGCCTTTTGCAAGGCGGCTTTGGCTTCGGGCAGATTGTTTTGGTTGACGTATCTCTGAGCGCTTTCTTTGTTGACTTGGTAGCTGTTCTCCAGAACGTACTTGTTGTCCATAGCAGCTCCCCTTAACCGTTAACCAACTTCTTCAAACGCTCGAGGTCGTCGTCAATACCGTCCGCGGAAGACCCGGAAAACGATCCGCCTATGTCTAAGTCATCCAATCCGTCTCCCGCGCGCTTGGCTATCTCCGCTTCGATGGCGCCGTCGTCAACGGACAGATTGTCGGAGCTCGATTCGGCAAGCATCTCCATAGAGCCCAACATGGATTCTATCGTTGCCGATTGCTTATCGAGTTCGAGTTGCGTCTTTTGGTAATTCTTTTGGGTCGCCATGAGGACGGATTTATCCACAGAAAGCGCGCCCAAAGTGCTCATAACGTTGCCCATGGACTCGAGTAACGCCGAGGAATTGTCCGCGATCTCCTTCATGAGTTCCATCGATTCGATGGTGAACAAGGCGTTTTCCGCCTGCGTTCTGCGCATTTTGCACACCTTGATGAACCCGACGCACTTTTGGTAAACGTCAACGTTGCCTTTGCCCTTGGCGACAATGGCTTTCTGCATGAAATTTTCGATGGTTTGGTCGATGTTGCCGATGGTTTTTTCTATCTTTCTCTTCTCTTGCTTCGCCGTCTGCTTGGCTTGGAATTCGGCTTCCGCTTTGGCGGCAGCCGCTTCCTCTTCTTTCCTTTGCTTTCTCTCTTTAAGTCCGAGCATTGTTTACCTCTCTATCTCTTTAATTTGCTTGCAAACGGATTGTTCGCGCTGAAATTCGATTTTTCCACGGTGGCGTTTTCTATATCGTTTTCCATTGCGTTCTCTTGTCTTGCCGCGCGTATGCTGTGGAACGCCGAACGGCCGGCGTTGGACGAACGTCTGCCGCCGTCTACGTCTTTGAGCGCATCCTCCGATTTTTCCACTATGGTGTCTACGTAATTGGCTTCATCCACCGCTACGCGCATAAGGTCTGCCGTCATCTTATCGAATTCCTTGACGTCGACGATCTTCTCCGGCAACGCTTTATACGCCGAGCCCCTCTTGGTAACGTCTATTACCGCAAGGTTGGCGTCGTGACGGTTCCTATACACCTCGATATTGGCTTCGAGGCTCTTCTTCTCGTGTTCGAGGTCTTCCCAGTCTTCGGCGATTATTTCGAGATCGGGATGTCCGTCCGGGAGCTTTTC
>CAVIFU010000018.1:0-1348 GCA_963642145.1 Ruminococcus bicirculans (ex Wegman et al. 2014) | reverse complement strand
AGCTTATCGTTGAATTTAGCCGAGTTTTTTGCGTAATCGGTCTGATTATATCCGAAAAGTCCCATTTTCTATCTCCTTCCTTTGTTATTTAAGTTTTTCTCCGCATTTGTAGCAGTAGTTCGCGCTAATGTCGTTGGCTTCTCCGCAACGAGGGCAGTATTTTTCTCTGCGAGCGCGCT
The DNA here is from genome assembly GCA_963642145.1 of Ruminococcus bicirculans (ex Wegman et al. 2014). GTDB lineage: Bacteria > Bacillota > Clostridia > Christensenellales > DTU072 > Stercoripulliclostridium_A. The sequence continues at coordinate 1,169 of CAVIFU010000018.1, read as the reverse complement.
CTTCTCTTTTTGCCGCTTGTTGCTTTTCATTGATGCCGTTAGCTGCGTTCATTATCGGGATTAGCACCGTATTCGCTTCTTCGGCTCTCGTTTTTATGTCATCGCGTTCGCCTTCGTTGCGAATCTTTTTCGCTTTGACGTCGACCTTAAGTTCGCCGATACCGGTCCTTATTTCTCTATGGCGCATATCGTAATCGAGTTTTTCGATGACAAGGTTGTAAACGGTCAAGCCCTTGGAAATGAGGCGTTTGTTGATTTTTTCTTTGAGTTCGTCCGCATATTCGCCGAGGTGGTCCCTGCACGCCTTTACGCCGTATTGCGAAACGCCCGCGCCGAGTACGGCGTTGATTATGCCGGTAGTCTCTCCGCGGAGGAGTTCCCTGATATCGTCGCGCGTAATTTCTTCGTTCTTGCCGAACGCGTTGAGGAAATCGAAAAAGCTTTCCACCCTGTAGTAATATCTGCCGAATGCGACGGCGTTGCAATCGACGTCGAGTTCGTCGTCGTGGCAGGGTATGGCGTAAGGTCCCGCAAGGGCCCATTCCGCGTCGAATTCCGACGATTGGTCAAGCGCGTAAATAACGGCGTCTTTGTACTCCTTGTTACCGCCGATGAGCTTATTCTTTTTGCCGGGATTCAAGAGTTCGTAGACGGTAAAAGACGTTTTCATGGTAACTTTGTGTTGTCCGTCCACATCAACGAACAAAGTTAAACCGGAATCAGCCGTAACGAGGGTGTTGGGCGTAAGCTCTGCGGGAACTTTCCGGCAAACGACATCTTCCGAAGTTCTTTTTTTGACTTCTAAATTTGACATAAAAAATCTCCTTTTCCTTCTCCTAATCTCGCGCGCTATCTAAAACACACGCAAATTAAGCGTATTCTGACTACTATTATATATATTTATTATAAATTAGTCAATACGTCTTGCGAAATTTATATATATTTATCTACACTTGTCGAAAACCCCGCAGATGCGGGGATATACACGCCCGATGGGCGCGGTGATATGCGCGCTTTCGCGCGGTGATATACACGTCACTTCGTGACGCGGTGATATACATCGCCGTTGGCGACGGTAAAGGATAGATTATAATATATTTGGGGGGACAGCTCTTGTCCCCCAAAGCCCCTCTTCTCATAATTTTCCCCGTTCGTGGCTCCACATAAAC
>CAVIFU010000017.1:0-35209 GCA_963642145.1 Ruminococcus bicirculans (ex Wegman et al. 2014) | reverse complement strand
GTCACGAAGTGACGTGTATATCACCGTCGCCGTAGGCGATGTATATCACCGCGCCACGCGGTGGCGCGTATATCACCGACGCCAACGGCGTTGTATATTTTCAACTCTGCGCACAAGAAATTCCACATCGGGCTTTTTGCGATATAACTCCCCGCCCACCCTAAATGGAGAATGTAGAGTGGAGAGTGAAGTGCGTAAAAGAAATTTTAGAAATTGTATTCAAACGGTTGCGTGCAGGATATTCGCGTGATATAATGTAGAAAATTCCGGGAGGCAAGCATATGGAAATGACCGCTAACAAACTTAAAAAGCTTGGTGCGGGTGAGTGTTTTCCTTTTTCCGGTTGTGTCGCGTTAATCGGACGTGGCTCAGTAATCGACGTATTTTTATTTTAAGTCCGTTATCGGACTTATTTTTTTGCGTCGAACACGGTAGAAATACCGCATAGCACATAAAGTTATACCAACGTATAATAATCCATTCAGGAGGACGTAACAAATGAAACTTATCTACGATGTAGAACAAAAACCGCCGTTTGGCAAACTGCTCATATTTGCATTCCAACAAGTATTGGCAATTATGGCGGCTACAATCGCCGTTCCGACCATCATCGGACTGCCCACCCAAATTCCGGCGGCTATACTCGGCGCGGGACTCGGCACGATAGTGTACTTGCTCTTTACCAAATTCAAGAGCCCCGTTATCGTATCAAGCTCCTTTGCATTCATCAGCTCTTTGAGCTCGGCGCTTGCATTCGGATATCTCGGCGTCATATTCGGCGGTATCCTCGCAGGTCTTGTATATGTAGTCATCGCGCTCGTTATTAAGTTCGCGGGCAGCAAATGGGTATCCAAGCTCATGCCTCCCGTCATCATCGGACCTACGGTCGCGATTATCGGTTTGGGTCTTGCCGGCAGCGCAATGGGCGACATCGTCAAAGCAAACGGTTCCACCCTGTACGGCTCTTACAACCTTGTAGCGCTCTTCTGCGGTATCGTTACCCTCTTGACGGTTGTAATCTGCTCCACCCAAAAGAAATATCAAATGGGACGTCTTATCCCCTTCATCCTCGGTATAGCGGCAGGATACGTAACCGCCTCTATCTTCTCCATCTTCGGATATTGCCTCGACGTAGACTACCTCAAAATAGTCAACTGGCAACCCCTCGTCGATAACTTCGCAGCCCTCAAGGCAGGCAGCGGCGCTACCGTAGGACAAAAAGTACAAAGCTTCATCACTTACCCCGACTTCGCCCTCATAGAGAGCATCAAGGAAATGATCAACGGCAAACCCCAAGTAGGCGCGCACTACTTCTTTGAGAGCGCGGCAGGCTTCGGCGAAGTAGCCCTTGCCTTCATCCCCGTAGCATTCGTAGTATTCGCAGAGCACATCGCAGACCACAAGAACCTCGGCTCCATCATAGGCAGAGACCTTGTAGAAGGCGAACCCGGATTGGAAAAGACCCTTCTCGGTGACGGCGTAGGCTCCATAGTCGGTACCGTATTCGGTATCTGCCCCAACACCACATACGGCGAGAGCGTAGGTTGCGTGGCAATCACCAGAAACGCTTCGGTAGTCACCATCCTCACCGCGGCAATCATGTGCATAGTTCTGAGCTTTGTCAGCCCCGTCATGGCACTCCTTCGCACCATACCGAGTTGCGCAATGGGCGGCGTATGCTTGACCCTGTACGGCTTCATAGCGGTATCCGGACTCAAGATGTTCAAAGACATCGACCTCGGCGACAACAAGAACCTCTTCACGGTATCCACCATCCTTATCGCGGGTATCGGCGGACTCTCCATCAAGATCCCTTACAAAATAGTCGCAAGCAACATCATGGGCAAAGCGATTAGCGACGCAGGCGAGATAATCGACGTAATCGTCACCCCCGCAGGCACCGTAGAAAAAGTAATCGAAATCACCTCCATCGCAACGGCGCTCATCCTCGGAATCATCGTATACGCGGTAATCAACGCTATCGAGAAGAAGCAAGGACCGGAGACGGCAGAAGATAACGGACCCGAAAGCCTTATAGCGGGCGCGGTTGCCCCGGAAGCCAACTTCGAACTCAACCAAGACAAGACCGCCGAAGCAAAAGACGCGGAGTAATTAAACAAGAGCCGAGGCGCAAGCCTCGGCGAATCCATAAGGAGACAGACAATGCAAAACTATCCCAACGTAACTATATTCGATCATCCGCTTATCCGTCACAAAGTAGCCATTCTCCGTGACGAGAAGACCAACATGAAGCTTTTCCGCGAACTTGTAGAAGAGATAACCACCCTCATGGTATACGAAGCGTTCAAAGACGTACCCACCAAAAAAGTTATGGTACAAACGCCCCTTGAGCTCACCGAGCAAACCATGGTAGCGGACGGCGCAGTGACAATAGTACCCATTCTCCGCGCGGGACTCGGCATGGTAAACGGCGTGCACACCCTCTTCCCCAATGCAAGAGTAGGGCACATCGGACTTTATCGCGATGAAGAAACGCTTGAACCGCACGAGTACTACTGCAAACTTCCGGAAGGCATAGAGGATAGCGTCGCAATACTTTTGGATCCCATGCTCGCAACCGGCGGCAGCGCTGTAGGAGCGATAGATCTCCTCAAAAAGCGTGGCTGCAAAGAGATCCGTTTGATGAATATCATCGGAGCGCCCGTAGGCATCGAAACGGTAGTCAAAGCTCATCCCGACGTCAAGATATACGTATCCACTTTGGATCGTCAACTTAACGAGAACGGATACATCCTCCCGGGACTCGGCGATGCCGGCGACAGACTCTTCGGCACAAAATAACATTCGGAGTTGCAAAAAAACGGTTGCATACGCAATCGATAACGCCTATAATTGAATTATATGGAACTTAGGAAGAATAAGGTTCTGAAATACGTGGCACGCTATCTTTTGATAGTCGTGCTCGCGTTTTTTAGAGCGATAAGCAGCTACGTATTTATTGTGCCCAACGCGTTTGCTCCGGGAGGAGTAGGCGGACTTGCCTCTATAATTTATAACGTCGTACTCAAATACAACGTCACGTTGGCGTCGACGTGGTTTAATCCGGCGGTAACCATGTACGTCCTCAATTTACCGCTTATAATCACGGCTTTTGTCAAACTCAACAAGGAGTACGCTCTCAACACAACCATATTCGTCACCCTATATTCTGGCTTTATGGGCTTGTTCAGCGCCGTGGACTTCCCCGTATTCCAAGGATCGGGCATGGAGTCGAGTATTTGTATACTCGCGGCTCTTGCCGGCGGCGTTTTGGCAGGCGTTTCGCTCTCCGGCACGTTTATCACCAATTCGAGCGCGGGAGGCACGGATATAATAGGCAAGCTTACCTACCAACATAATCCCGACGTCAACATCCAATGGCACATATTCGCGTTTGACGGCATAATAGTGCTTTTATCGGGCGTTATAGGCGTAATAGGAGCCAAAGGACTGAGCGCGGACGCTATATTCGTGCAAGTGGCTTCTCCCATATTGTACTCGTTTATATCGCTTGTAACGTGCGGAGAAATATCCGAGATACTTACAAACGGTCTTAGTTCGAGCGTGGTATTCCATATAATCACGGATAGATCGGACGACATCAGCAAGCTTATACTTGAGAAGTTGCATAGGGGAGCCACCATACTCCACGGCGAAGGTTGCTACACGCACGAGAACAAAGACGTAGTTATATGCGTGGTAAGGCGCCGTCAAGCCCTTAACGTCAAAAAATTTATTAAGGAAGTTGACCCCAAAGCTTTCGTATATATTACAAAGACCAAGGAAGTCAACGGAAACGGCTTTGGCAGTTCCAATTAGGAGAAGTATGCTTAGATTTATCAATTACGTTGTGAACGAGAGCAAATTCAAGCTCAATCCCATACCGCAAGGCGTGGTAAATTTTGCCGTCAATCCCGGTATCAGAATGGACATCAAAAAGGAAGGCGCGAATTTTTCTCTTGCGACGACGATTACCATATCCACATCCGAGGCGCATCCGACGCCGTTTGATCTTGAAGTCAAAGCGACGGCTAACTTCCGCGTCGAGGGAGAAGAGAGCGTAGATGAAATGCGCGTCAAGGCGTCCGAACTTTTCTATCCTTACCTTCGCGCATACGTCACAACGCTGACGGCTAACGCCAACGTGCCGTCCTACTCCTTACCGGTTATAGACTTTCGTCACGCGATACCGGTTACCAACCGTCCGAACGCAAACAACAACGCCAAATCCCATATCGACTCCATCAAAATCCGCCCGATAGACGAGGTATAGGCTATATAACCGCGGTAGGGGAGCGCGCAAAACGGCAGATACGCTCAAGCCTTCCGAAAAATTCTTAAAGTTATAAAAAACGGTTGCAATTTTCCGCAAATTATTTTATTATAGATTGTGCCGTTATGCTACCGTGGCTCAGTTGGTAGAGCAGCTGATTCGTAATCAGCAGGTCGCCGGTTCAAGTCCGGCCGGTAGCTCCAATTTAGGTGAAGGTCTGATGCGTTTGCGTCAGACTTTTTTCTTGCAAATCGGCAAAAAAGTGATATAATATGGTTATCGATTCGTAGCGATTGAGGCATCGAAGCGCATATCTAACCGTTATCGAATAATGTAGGATACCGAGCGGAGGACAACCATGAAAAAGGATAAGAAAAAAAACGCCAAGACAATCAAGGGCGCCATCATAGAGATTATTGTTTCACTGATTGTTTTAGTCGGCTTTTTTGCATTGAGCGTATATGACAATTCCGTATCGGCAACCTTGCGTTTTCAGTCGCGCTTTGTATTTTATATCCTTGTTTTTGTCGTTGCCGGGCTCTCGTTATTGGACGGCATCATCTCGATTCCCTGCATTATAAAGAAGAGAAAAGCAAAAAACGACGAGCATAAAGACGAGTCCGAAAAAACCGGGAGATAACAAATCCGCAGCGAATATCGGTTTGGCGTAGCTTAGAAATTACTAATCCTTCAAGCAGCCGATAGGGATGACAAAGACGCCGTCTTCGCGTTTATATGCGATCGGACCGCCTGTCAGCACAATTAAAAGATCGGGTTCGCGCAAACGACCGACGGAGCTACTTTCGTTATGGCTGTGAATCAAAGCTTTGAGCTCTACCAAGTGTTTTGCGCCGATTTCGATATCTCGGCTACCGAGTTTAACTTCGATTAAGGCGTATCTACCGTCGTCCAAATGCAGAACGATATCCGCTTCAAGCCCGAACTTGTCCCGATAATAAGAGATGTAGCCGTTTTGTGCGCCGGAATAGACTTTCAAATCGCGAACGCAGAGACATTCGAAAATAAATCCGAAAGTCTTTAAGTCTGTTTGAAGATAATCGGGAGACAGCCCGAGCGCGGCGACGGCGATGGAAGGATCGATGAATTCCCTCTTGTTGGAAGAACGGATGGATGTTTTTGAACGGATGTTGGGGCACCACGCGTCGACGTCTTCGATGACGAACAATCTCTTCAAGGCGTCTAAGTATTCGTAGAAAGAAGAGTCGCTCATCGATTCGTTTGCGTTGATGTCGTTTAGGATATTGCTGTTTGTTGCAAGCGTTGAGACATTGCGAGCATAGGAGCGCAGCAGCAACCTTGTTTTTGACGGCGAACGAACGATATCGTCAACGGAAGAAATATCGCTATCGCAGATGTTGTCGAAATAGTTTTTGGCGACAAAGAGTTTGGCGTTATCCGTTTTTGCGATTAAAGAGGACGGCCAACCGCCTCGGCATGCGGCAAAAATCAGTTGATTGATGTCAAGCGACGACGTTTTTCCGTCGATATCGTAGTTCGGATTATTAAAAAGTTCTTTCAGTGATATGCTTCCGTTTGACTCACCGGACTCGTACAAACTCATGGGATACATTTTCAGACGAGAAATTCTGCCGGTTCCGGTATGGTGGATATTTGATTTTTTTACCGTTGTGGACCCGGTGAGGATATACAGCCCCGTTTGTTGCAAATTATCGACGGATGTCCTGACGGCGTCCCACAATTCCGGAGCTTCCTGCCATTCGTCGATCAGTCGCGGCGTTGCGCCGGTCAACAAATTAGACGGTTTGGTTTGGGCTGTTTTGATATACGCTTCACGCATATCGGGATCATTAAGCTTCAACACGCTTTTTGCTTTTTGTTCGGCGGTAGTTGTTTTGCCGCACCACTTCGGACCGACGATCAAAGTCGCGCCGACGGAATCCAGTCTGACTTGCAAAGCGTCATCGACAATTCGTTTTAGATAACTCATTATAGTTTACCTCACTATTGATACTATAACACACTTCAAAACAAAAGTCAAGGGCGATGGAGAACTTTGGAGTATTTTGATGGAGAACTTTGGAGTATTTTGATGGAGACATTTGGAGCATTTTGATGGATAACTTTGCACCAAACTGCAGATGATTCAAAGCCGTGGCTCGGATTGCGTGCGTGCCGATTGGCGCAAAAGAGGGAAGAGATAGAGAGGGGAGGAGAAAAGATCGAGAACTTATGTGAACGTTCTGTGAAGACAATTTGACGTCAAACTGAATCTTTTGTCGGGGAGTCCGACGGGTGTTTTGCATACGAGTCGGTAAAATTAAAGTAAATAAATTCCTAAATCTAATCGGCGCGCTCGGTCGGGGCGTATTTGAGCTATTTTGTTTTTTATGGAAAAACGCGTCGCCGTTTCTCATAGCGTCGGACAAAAAATCGATAGAAAGCGCCAAAAACGCGCAAAAACGAACCGTTGAGCAAAAGCCGTGTTTGGCGTGCGGAGAAACGCGTTTAGGCGTGTTCGAGCGTGTTAATATAACTTAAAGTCATACTATTTCGTGCGTCGTTCGGGCGTTTCGGAGGCTGTAAAAATGCATAAAACATATGCATAAAAGTGGAATTTTGCATATTTTATGCAGTAATTTTGTATTTTTAGGGCAAGTTATAAATGGGCACATTTGCTTGACTACCCGCGCGTAATTAGGTAAAATCCCATTAGTATTAGTTTATCGCACAAATGCGAACAAGTAGACTATGCAAAGAGGATGTATGAAAAGCAGAACCCTGATAGCTTTGACCGTGGTAGTGATTTTGACGTGCGGTTTATTGATGGCATGTAACAGTACGGAAGTTGATACCAACGGCAAGACAAAAGTCGTATTCGAACTTGAAGGCGGCACGTACAAAAACAGTACCAATGCTGTTACGTACTGGTTTGCTTTCGGCGAGAACACGCAAAATCTCATCAAAGACTTCATGTCGGCGAACGAAAAGGATCCGTTGGAACGTAACGGATACGTACTCGAAGGCTGGTATCGCACCAAGAGCGGTTCGGGTGATTCCGTGACATATGACGGCAAGTGGGATTTCGATACCGATACGGTGCCGTCCGACGGCTTGACTTTATATGCGAAATGGGTGCCTGCGGTCAAATACACCTACCAAATCTACTACAAGGACGCCACCGGCGCGGAAACCAAGATAGGCAATCCTTATACGACGTCGCAAGGCGGAAAATTCTCCGATTACAGTAACTATGCGACAAAAAAGGGACCCGAGAACCATACCTTTGTCAAGTACGTGGATGAAAACGGTAATGATTGGGACTCTAAGTTTACGCATCCGGGCGGAGATACCGACTGCGAGATAAAAGTATATGCAAAGTACATAGAGGGAAGTTGGTACATCGTAAGCACAAAGAGCGACTTAAAAAAGAGCAAGTCGGAGAAGAAAAAAGGCATTTACCTTGCTTCCGACATTGACCTTAACGGCGAAGCGTTCTCTTACGGCGATTTCAAAGACAGAACGTTCGAAGGCAACGGACACAAGATATCGAATTTCAGCGTCGCATACGATGCGAAAAAGGAAGGATTGATAGACGAAGACGGCGCCAAAACGCTGTTTGTCGGATTCTTCCATAACGTAGAGAATGCGACAATACGCAATTTGACTCTCGAAAGCGTAAAAATATCGCTCGAAGCAAAAAATACGCTCATAGAGAGAATTTACGTAAATCCGCTGTGCGTGCACGCAAAAGGGTCTACCGTTGAGAACGTAAAGGTGACGTTTACGTACAAGTGCACCGGCATTCTCGATGAATTCACAGAGGGTAAAGAGTCGGAAGACGAGTTCTATTTGGCGCTTGACAAAGTGTGCGTCGATTCCGATAGCGCGACGACGATAACCGATTCGAGCGTAGAGCAAGTAAAGCAAGAACAAACAGACGAAGAATAAACGTTGTACATAAAACAAAAGGAGTGTTGAAATGACAAAATTCAGGCTTAACGGTAAAAAGATCATCGCGGTTATTGCCGTATTAGCGGTCTTTGTAAGCAGCATGGCAATGTTGGTAGCGTGCAAAGACGACAACAACAATAATGATAATTCCGGTGGCGGTAAGTACAATAACGACACGGACGCGCTTGTGCTTTCCACGCAAGAATTGGATAAAGTTTTCAATCCGTTCTTTTCCACTTCCGCTACGGACAGCAATATCGTCGGAATGACGCAAATTTCCATGCTTTCCAATACGAGCGACGGTAAAGTTGCCTACGGCGATAACGAAGCCGTTGTCGTCAAGGATCTCGAAACGATTACGGAAGGCGAAGGAGAAAGCCAAACCACGACATACTACTTTGTTCTCAAAAACAACGTGCGTTTCTCTAACGGTACGTATTTGACGATCAAGGACGTGCTTTTCAATATGTACGTATACCTCGATCCCGTATACACAGGCTCCGCTACGATGTATTCAACCGATATAGTAGGGCTCAAAACTTATCGTACTCAGGCTGTAGACGAAACCGAACAAGAAAACTTCAAAGCGAAGTTTGAAGCCAGAGCCGACGCGCGTGTGCAAGACCTCATCTCTGCTTGCACGGCGTTACTTGACGAGCACAAATATGACGGGGCAATCGATACAGACGAAGCTCTCAGAACTTACCTTGCCCAATATGCCGAAGAAAACAAGACGGAGGGTACGGAAAGTTATCTTTTGGCGGACTACAACAAAGCGCTTGAACTTTTCAAAGAAGAGCTCAACAACGACTACTCGAACTCTGTAGATACATATAAAGATATTAAATTTACGGACGCCAACAACAATATCCACGAGGGATTGCTTACCACGGACGTCGAAGCGTTCCTTTACAACGAAGGTTTCATTAAGTGGAACAAAAAAGCAAACGGCGGAAACGGCGAATTGACAAGCGATTTCGGCGATCTTACACAAATCAAGTCTTGGACGAAAGACTACGCAATAAGTTTGGTTTACAAAGCCAAGGTACCGCAATCCATAGTTGAAATTCTTGAATATTGGGGAACCGCAACTACTTTGAGAGAGTACCTGACCAACCTCATAATGGAAGAGCACTTCCAAAAATACGGTAGCCAATACAAGAGCATATCCGGTATTCAATTTGCCAACATGGAAGAGCCCGTAACCGTTAACGGCACTACTTACAATGTCCCCGAATATGCCGACGGCACCAAAAATCAAGTGGTATCCGGTAACGAAGTTTTGAAGGTAGTCATCAACAAGGTTGACCCCAAAGCGATATGGAACTTTGCGTTTGCGGTAGCTCCCATGTACTACTATTCCGACGCCGAGCACATCAACGCGTTTGACTACAAAGAGAATTTCGGCGTTGAATACGGTTCGCAAACATTTATGACCAACGTCGTTAAAAACCCGAACAAGATAGGCGTTCCGGTAGGCGCGGGTCCCTACGTTGCAAGCAAATCGAGCGGCGGCACTGACAACGTTTCTTCCGGTGACTTCTACGATAAAGGTATGGTTTACTTTGAAGCGAACCCTTACTACATCATGGGCGCCCCGCTCATCAAGAAGGTGCAATACAGAGTTGTAAGCTCCACGCAGGTACTGAACGCGTTGTACACCAAGGAAATCGATTTTGCGGAACCCAACGCCAAGCCGGAAACGATTCGCGAATTGAATTCCAAAAAATCCGAAGGTTTCGGCAATAAATCGGTAAGAACATCCGGTTACGGATACATCGGAATAAATGCAGGCAAAGTGCCGGACGTCAATGTTCGTCGCGTAATAATGCACTGCATCAACACTCAGGAGTGCGTTGACTACTACGAAACGACCGCAAAAGCCATATATCGTTCGATGTCCATGTCAAACTGGGCATATCCGAGCGGATGCACTTCGTATTACCCGTACATCGGCGGACCCGTGCCGGAGGATCTGAGCGTGGTTTATTCGGGATATGCAGATTTTGTTACGGAAAAGGGATACTCTGCCGGACAAAAACTGAGCGAAGCAGACCAAACCGAGTATCTCCTCAGCTTGCTTGACGGATACACGGAGAACGCGAACGGAGTTTTGACCAAGGGCAACAACACTTTGAAGTACACGTTTACCATAGCCGGCGAAGAAAAAGACCACCCCGCATACGCTGCGATGAAGCACGCCAGCGAAATACTGAACAAACTCGGATTCCAAATCAACGTAACGACCGACGCAAATGCCCTCAAAAAGCTTGCAACCGGCGACTTGACCGTATGGGCTGCCGCTTGGAGTTCGACAATAGACCCCGACATGTACCAAGTCTACCACAAGGATTCCACCGCAACGAGCGTATTGAACTGGGGATATAAGCAAATCAAAGCTAACGTAGGCGGCAAGTACGATTACGAAGTCGGCGTTATAGACGATCTTTCCGACTATATTGAACAGGGACGCGAAACGACCGACATCAATGAGCGTAAAGGTATATATGCCAAGGCACTCGACTTGGTAATGGAACTTGCGATAGAGTTACCTACCTATCAGAGAGACGACCTGTACGCTTACAATACGGATAAGATAGACGTATCCACGTTTACTCCGGATTCCGAGCTTTCGCCGTACAAAGGCTTGATGAGCGACCTGCACAAAGTATCGTTAAACGTAGAAAGATAATAAATTGTCCGAGGCGGGCACGCCCGCCTCGGTAAGAGAAGGCAATGTTTAAGTATATAGTTAAAAGACTGTTGATATCGATTGTAATTTTGCTTGGCGTGTCCATAATCATATACACGTTGGTACGCCTTATGCCCAACGATTACATAGATACTAAATTCAGCTCGCAGATCCAAACGGGAAGCATGACGCAGCAAGACGTAGACGACTTCAAGAAGTTGTACGGCTTGTATAATGCGGAAGCCGAGCTCGGCATCACCGTTGACGGAGTGACCTATACGCGCGACGTAAAGACGAACGACCACGATTTGGCAATCGAAGCCGATAACGTGTACACCGATTTCGTACTCGGCACGTATAAGAACGGCAACGACAAGCTTGTTTTGGCAAAAGCCGACGACGGCAGTTATACGTTCAAAGTCGTCAAGACGACTTACACGCATACGACGGAGAAGGATGCCGCTACCGGCGAAGAGAAGACCACGCAAACCAAGCACGATGCCGAAACGCTCAAAGGCACGTTTACCGCGAGTAAGGACGGCACCATAACGCTGATGCCCCAAAACGCGTCTGTCATTACCGTCAAAGCGGATTATGCCGAATTTAGTTTTTGGGATCGTTTGGGAACCATATTCAAAGGCTACTTTACGTGGCTCGGCAATCTTTGCAAAGGCGATCTCGGCACATCGTTTAAGTACGAAAAGCCGGTTGCGCAGGTCATCAGCGAGAATATGTGGATATCGTTTGCGATAGCTTTGATAGCTACGATTTTGCAATTCCTCATAGCCATTCCGCTCGGAGTGTCCTCGGCGACGCACCAATACACCGCGCGCGACTATATCGTTACGATATTCACGATGATAGGGCTGTCTTTCCCGACATACTTCTTTGCCGCGATAGTCGTCAAAATATTCGCAGTCGATCTCGGATGGTTGCCTACCTCCGGATTGATAGACGCGGGCACCTATCCCGCAACCGCGGCAGGCACGATGCTCAAACTTGCGAGCATGGCAAAGCACCTTGTCTTGCCGATATTCGTTTCCGTAATTCTGTCGCTCGGCGGACTTATGCGTTACACGCGTACAAACACTCTCGAAGTGCTCAACGCCGACTACATTCGTACCGCAAGGGCGAAGGGACTTTCGGAGAAAAAAGTTATTTATAAGCATGCCTTCCGCAATACGCTTATACCTCTTGCCACATTGCTTGCAGGCATTCTGCCGTCACTTTTCGGCGGCATGATGATCACCGAGCAGGTATTCGCAATCGACGGTATAGGCAACCTTGCCTACAAGGCGCTCAAAGACGGAGATATTCCGTTTATAATGGGCTACAACATGTTCCTTGCGGTACTTACCGTAATAGGCACATTGTTCTCGGATATTATGTATTCGATAGTAGATCCTCGCGTAAAGCTCGGTAAATAGGTGGCTGTATGAGTAAGATAGAAAAAGAAAATATGTTTTCCGCAAACGAAGCCGCCGCGACCGGCGAAAATAGCGCTGTCGGTACCGAAATTCTAAGAGACGCCGAAGAGCGCGTAGAAGAAGTCGTTGCCGAAAAAGAAACGCTGAGCGTTGCCGAACAGGAAGTGCAAATCAATGAGGCAATGGAGGAAACTTACAAAGAAATGAGCCCCATAAGCCTCGTTTTGCGCAGGTTTTTCCGTTCCAAATTATCTATTTGCGGATTGATAATGGTTATAGCGCTGTTCGTGTTCTCGTTCCTCGGACCGGTAATCTACACCCGTTGGTACGATGAGGACGCCGTCAACAACGAATTCGTCGTAGACCGCAGTCCCGTTGCGCGCTATACCTATACGACCGAAACTTACGTTGACCCAAACGGCAACACCGTAGAATACATCGAGGGCGTAGAAAAGATTGTCGAACTCAACAGGTACGCGGATCCGAGTAAAGACCACTTTTTGGGGACCGATGACCAAGGTTACGACGTCTTTACGAGGCTGATGTACGGCGGCAGAATATCGCTTTCCATAAGCTTGATCGTCGTTCTTTTGGAGACTTTCCTCGGCGTTGTTCTCGGCGGCGTCGCCGGATATTTCGGCGGTTGGGTAGACCAAATAATCATGCGTATAGTGGATATATTCAACTGTATACCCACATTGCCGATTTTGCTTATCGCGTCAGCGCTGATTGACGGCTGGAAAGTCGCCGGAGTGCTTACCGATGATCAACAAATATACGTATTGATGATAATGATTACGTTATTCAGTTGGAGCGGTACGGCGCGTATGGTTCGCGGACAAATCCTCGGATTGCGCGAACAAGAATACATTACGGCAACCGAGGTTATGGGACTACCGACGGGACGCAGAATATTCCTACATCTCATCCCCAACGTTATGCCGCAGCTTATCGTATCCATGACGCTCGGATTCGGTAGCGTTATACTTTACGAATCGACGTTGAGCTACTTGGGACTCGGTATTCCGATCGGCAAAGCGGCTTGGGGCACGATGATAGCGATATTGAATTCCGATCCGCAGGCACTGCAATACCACGTAAACACTTGGTTACCCGCGGGACTTATGATAGTTATAGCCGTTCTCGGATTCAACTTTGTCGGCGACGGTTTGCGCGACGCAATGGATCCCAAGGCAAAGAAGTAGGAGGACGTTATGGCTAACAAAAAAAATTCAAATTATATATCCATCAAAGACAGTCGTAAAATCCTTCGTTACAACAACCGTCAAATGCGGTATTACGAGAAGCAAAAGAAGCGCAAACGCGATGTTTCCGAATACACGACGAAGATGCACGACGACAACAATATTATCGAGATAGACAACCTCAAAACGGTGTTTTTCACCGATACCGGTACGGTTATGTCGGTTGACGGCGTTTCTTTCAACGTCCCCAAATGCAAAATAGTGGGCGTTGTGGGAGAATCGGGTTGTGGCAAGAGCGTGACGTCTCTTTCCATAATGCAGCTTGTGCAAGCGCCGCAAGGGCAGATTATCGACGGCGAAATACGCTTCAACGTCGGCACGGACGAAAACGGCGACGCCATAGCGTACGACATTGCCAAGATGCCCACGGAGCAGATGTACAACGTCAGAGGCAAGGACATCACGATGATATTCCAAGAGCCCATGACGAGCCTAAACCCGGTATTCACCATAGGCAACCAATTGGATGAAGTCAGCTTCACGCACAACCCGTCCGTCAGCAAAGAGGAAGCCAAGGCTTGCAGTATCGAAATGCTCAAAAAAGTAGGTATCGCCATGCCCGAGCACGTATACAAGAGCTATCCGCACGAGCTTTCGGGAGGCATGCGCCAAAGGGTGATGATCGCCATGGCGCTTGTGGGCAATCCCAAGTTGATCATAGCGGACGAGCCGACGACGGCGCTTGACGTTACGATACAGGCTCAGATACTCGAACTACTCAAAAAGTTGCAACGCGACCAAGGATGTTCGATAATGCTTATCACGCATGACCTCGGAGTCATTGCCGAAATGGCGGACGAAGTCGTCGTCATGTACGCCGGTAAGGTTATCGAAAAGGGCACCGCAAGCGAGATATTCCATCATCCGCTGCACCCGTACACGATAGGACTCCAAAGGAGCAAACCGCTCATAACGTCTTCTTCGTCCGAACCGTTGTATTCCATCCCGGGGCAGGTACCTAACCCCATAAACCTCCCCGACCATTGCTACTTCAAGAATAGGTGCGATAAGTGCAAAGCGTGCTGTAACGGTACTTATCCGCCCGAAATCAAAGTAAGCGACACGCACAGCGTATCCTGCTATTTATACGCGTCGGAGGACAAGCAATGAGCTCGAATAACACGATATTGGAAGTCAAACACCTCAAAAAGTACTTCCCCATAGAAACAAATATATTCGGCAAAGTCAAGCGTTCTCTGCGTGCGGTAGACGACGTAACGTTTTCGATTCAAGCAGGCAAAACGCTCGGCGTCGTCGGCGAATCCGGTTGCGGCAAAACAACACTCGGACGTACCATACTCAAATTATACGACAGCAACGGTGGACAAATATTCTTTGAAGGCGTAGATATTACCAAGCTCAAAAAGAGCCAAATGCGCAAGTATCGCACGGATATGCAGTTGATATTCCAGGATCCGTATTCGAGCTTGCCGCCGAGAATGACGATAGGCAACATTATAGCCGAGGCTGTCAAGGTACACAAGATCGTCCCCAAGAACGAGGTCAGACAGTACGTGCGCGGAGTCATGCGTCAATGCGGATTGCAAATGCAATATTACGACAGATACCCGCATGAGTTCAGCGGCGGTCAACGCCAACGTATCTGTATCGCGCGTGCGCTTGCCGTCAAACCCAAACTCGTCATTTGTGACGAACCGGTATCCGCTCTCGACGTGTCCATACAGGCGCAGATAATCAATTTGCTCAAAGAACTGCAAAATTCGATGGGACTGACGTATTTGTTTATCTCGCACGACTTGTCTGTAGTCAAGTACATTACGGACGACATCCTCGTCATGTACCTCGGCAATATGATGGAAATCGGCGAAACGGACGAACTCTTCAATAATCCGTTGCATCCTTACACCAAGGCGCTGTTCAGCGCGGTGCCGGTACCGGATCCGGACGTCAGCGTCGAGCGTATCATACTTACGGGAGATATTCCGTCGCCGGCAAATCCCCCCAAAGGCTGCAAATTTCACACGCGTTGCTCCGAATGTATGAACGTATGCAGATACAAGCAACCGGAGATAACGGAAGTCGGTCCCAATCACAAAGTAGCTTGCCACTTGTATAATCCGGAAATAATGTCGAATTTAGCCCATTACGACGAAGAATACGAGCAAATATTGGCAAAAGAGCAGGCGGAAGCGGAAGAGGCGGCGCGCAAAAACAAATGGAAGACGGACGCTAAGCAAGCCTTCCAAACAGCAGGCGCAAAGATAAAAGCGTTTTTCGTCAAGATCGGCGCCCGCATCAAAGCGTTCTTTGTCAAAATAGGCGAGCGCGTCAAGCCGTGGTTTGTTAAATGCGGCGCGTGGGTCAAAAACGCTTTCGGCAAGATCGTGGCGAGCACAAAAAAGAATAAATCGAGCTCCGACAAGAGTATCGACGAACAATAGAGGTTAAAAGTGAAGAAATTCGTAGACGACGGGCGCACGATATACAGCATGGATAACGTAGGAAGCCCCGAAAAGCTCAAACGTAACGCCGTGAGATCCGACTCGGAGTCGGCGGAAAAGGAAAAAGTTACGCTCCGTCGCAAAGAAAGGTTGGCGGCAATAGCCGCGGGATTCGAGGTTTACCTGCCGATCTTTCTGATGGTGATAGCGTGTTTTGCAGTCGTCGCGGTTTTGATGTACTTATGGTTGAAATAGGAGAACGTAAATGAAGAAAAAACTATTTTTGTTTATCTCGGTTGTAGCTATCGCTTGCGTCATCGCAATGGCGTTGGTTTCTTGCGGCGACTATGCGCCCGTGGCAACCGAAAATAACAATTCTACGGTATCGGAGAGCGTCACAAACACCTCGACGCTGACTTCCGGCAGCACCAAGCAATTGCAATTGCTCAAAAGCGAATACAAATTTACCCAAGAGCAAATGCTTTCCAGGATAAAAGCCGAGTATCTCATCGCAAACAACGGGTACAAGGATTCCGACAAGGTTGTCGTAATGATGGCGTTGTCCGGTCAATCCCTTATCGACGCTTATCTCGAAAGTTATACTACGGCGTTCAACAGCGTAGGCGATTACGCAAAGAGCGTTGACGGCATTGCCAAAGCCAACGAAATTTCAGCCGAGCAGGACGAGATTATCGAAAGACTTACCGAAGAAGGCGTAATAGGCGAGGTTATGTATCACTATTCCACCATATTCAACGGAATTGCCGTAGAAATCGAATACGGCAACTTGGAGAAATTGGAAAACACTGCCGGCGTGTCTTACGTCATGCTTTCCGAAACGTACAACCTCCCTCAAAGCACAAAGAGTGACGCGAGCGCGATTGAAAACGCCGTTGAAATATATCCTACCGGCATATACGATTCGAGTAGCGCCATCGACAAAAACGGCAATAAAATCACCGGTAAAGGCACCGCCGTGGCTATTTTGGACTCAGGATTCGATTGCTCCCACAGCGTGTTCAGCCATATGCCCGAGTGCACGGACGACGAGTTGCTCATAAACAAAGAGGACGTTACGAGCTTTTTGTCTACAACTTCAAACAACGCTTCGAAATATACCGAAGGCTTGGAGCTTTATCAAGTTTATGTCAACGAAAAAATTCCGTTTGCATACGATTACGCAGACAAAGATTACGATGTTTTCCCTTATGATTCCGAACACGGAACGCACGTTGCCGGTATAATCGGCGGTCAGGATAGCACCATTACCGGTATTGCGGTTGATACGCAATTGGTATTGATGAAGGTTTTCCCCGACCTTGATTCGGGCGGTAAGACCGAAGATATTTTGCTTGCCCTCGAAGACGCCGTACTTCTCAACGTAGACGCCATCAACATGTCGCTCGGCTCCTCTTGCGGTTTTTCGAGAGAGGAAGATAACGACTACCTCAATAAAGTTTATGACAGTATCGCAAATGCCGGTATCAGCCTTATAGCCGCTGCCAGCAACGATTACAGCGCAGGTTACGGCGGCGCCCAAGGCAACACCAACAAGGTTACCAACCCCGATTCCGGCACCGTCGGATCTCCGTCTACATACCAAGCGGCGTTGTCCGTCGCTTCCATAAGCGGAACCAAGAGCAAATACATTTACGCCAACGATTCCCAAGTTGTCTTCTACAAAGAATCCAATTCCGTATCCGGCAAAGAGAACAAGTTCTACGAAGAGCTTTATGAACAATTACGCAAGAACGGGTATACCGAAGAGCAACTTTCGGGAGACGTAACACTGGAATACGTTACCGTTCCCGGTATCGGATCCAAGATAAATTTCAGCAGTATAGACGTCAAAGGCAAAATAGCCCTCATCAAGCGCGGAAGCAATACCTTTGAAGAAAAGGCCTTGCAAGCCAAAAATGCCGGCGCGATAGCGTGTATCATCTACAATAACATCGACGGCGACATACTCATGTCCATGGGCAAAACGGATCATATTCCGACCATATCCATAAGCATGTCCGACGGCACGGAGCTTGCCAAACACGCTACCGGCACGATGGTGTTCAATATTAATGATTCGCAAGCCGGTCCGTTCATGTCCGACTTCTCGAGCTGGGGTCCGACTCCGGATTTGAAACTCAAACCAGAGATTACCGCGCACGGCGGCAACATTCTGTCCGCAGTGCCTAACGGTCAATATGACGAACTCAGCGGCACGAGTATGGCTACACCGAACCTCTGCGGTATAGTCATCCTCATACGTTCTTATCTGAAAGACAGGTATCCGGACAAGACTTGGTCGGAGATAAATTCTCTTGCCAACCAACTCCTGATGTCCACCGCGACGATAATTCGTAACGAAGAGGGCAATCCGTATTCTCCGCGTAAGCAAGGCGCGGGTCTTGCCAGCATGCGCAACGTCGTATCCACCGACGCATATCTGTCGGTTGACGGCAGCGACAGGGTCAAATTGGAGCTCGGAGACGATCCCGACAGAAGCGGCGTTTACGAAATGGAATTCAACGTCGTGAATTTCGGCGAAAAGTCGTTAAGCTACAATTTCGATTTTGTCGGCATGACGGAAACGGTTTCTTCCTCCGACGAAACGTTCGTTGCGGAAACTCCGTACATTTTGGGCGGCGACGTCAAACTCGAGTATGTTGACGGCGAAGGCACCATAAACGGTAAACTGATAACCGTAGCCGCAGGCAAAGAAGTCAAACTCAAAGTGACCTATACTTTGACCGACGCCGACAAACAATATATAGACAGCAAATTCATCTACGGCATGTACGTAGAAGGTTTTGTCAAGCTGATTCCCACCGACGAAGAGTCCATCGAATTGAGCGCGCCGTTCCTCGCTTTCTACGGTGATTGGACGGAAGCGCCGATGTTCGACAAAGACTACTACGAAGTGGAATCCGAAGCCCACGACAAGTCCATCGACGACGAGGACAAAATCAAAGCCGACTACCTTGCGACTACGCCGTACGGCTCATACTACTATAACTACCTCATACCGCTCGGTACATACCTCTATGATATAGACGAGGACCTCTACGACGCAATACCCGCGTCGAGGGATCACGCGGCGGTATCCAATTTCTTGGGGTCCATTGACGGCATATCCGCCGTTTACGCCGGACTTTTGCGCGGCGCAAAGACGATGAACTTCACCATCACCGACAAAGTGACGGGCGAAGTCGTGTACGAGCACGTCGATTACAACGCACAAAAGGCGCATTCATCCGGCGGTTCGCCCGTTCCTTACTACGAGTACCTCAAAGTTAAATCCTTGACCGCGGGGCTTGTCAACAACGTCCAATACGAATTCAAGATGCAAGGACTTTTGGACTACGGCGACGGCGGCGTCAACACCAACATGCGCAACACATTCTCCATCGATTTCTACATGGATAACGAAGCTCCCGTGATAAAGAGCGCCGTTTACGAGAAGAAATACGACAAGAGCAAGAAAAAGGACAGATATTACGTCACCCTTACCGTATACGACAATCATTACGTGCAATCCGTTTATCCGATAATATTCACGTCGTCGTCGAGCTACACGACGCTTACCGATAATCCCATCCCGGTTTATTCCGAGAAGGGCACGGACACGCAAATCAAGATAGAAATAACCGATTATTTGAGCGACGCGTACTACGACGCAATCATGGAGAACGGTTTGAGCTTTGCGATAGACGACTATGCGCTCAATACCAACATCTACATTTGCCAATTGCCGGGCACGGACGGAGAATTCAAGTTCACCAAGACCGGTGATGAAGACGGCTCCGATCTCATCATATTGTCCATAGAAGAAGGCGACGTCGTAGACCTTACGGACTATCTGTCGTCAACCGACGTCAATATCGACGCAGACAAAGACTACTTGAAGCACCTTGTGTGGTCTACTTCCAACGAAAAAGTAGTTACCGTCAATGAAGGACAAATCGTCGGTATCAAAGAAGGACGCGCCACCGTAGCGGTCAGAGAGCAAATGAACTCCAACCAAGCCGTCCTTATCATCAACGTCAAGGCAAAGGGCGCGGGCGGCAGTTTGGCGCCGGCGGTAGACGAGATATCCACAGCCAAGATAAAGGAAGCGAGGTTTGCCTACTTTGACACCAAGTTCGCCTATTCGAGAGCCGCGCAGACAAGCGAAATCGGTTCTACGGGATCGAGGACGTTTGTCAACAGTCTGTCGGGCGGTATAAGCTTCTATCCCGGCGAAAAGGTTCAGCTTGCATACGACGTCGAGCCGTGGTACGTCAAAGACAAATACGCCGTAACGTACGAATCCACCAATCCTCAGATAGCGGTAGTGGATCAGGACGGCACGGTTACCGCGCTCAAAGAGGGATCCACATCGATTATTTTGAATATCGAGGGCTCCAATATTACTCCGCGCATAAGCGTAACGGTCAAAAATCCGTTCGTAATAGAAGGTAGGGTGCTTATTGCCTACAAGGGACTCGGCGGCAAAGTCGTTATTCCAGATGACGAAGGCATTCTGTACATAGGATCGTTCGCGTTTAGCTTGTATTCGACGGATAACTCCATTGAGCTCACCGACGACGATTACGACGCCAACAAGATACCTACCGGTAACACAACGATTACCTCGGTAGTAATTCCCGAGGGCGTTACCGAGATACAGAAGTACGCGTTCTATAACTGCACGGGACTCAGGGAAGTAGCTATACCTAACGATGTAAAGTTCATCCGTGAGAACGCATTCTACAATTGCACCAAGTTAGAAAGAGTGGTGTACGAGAAGACTCTTGCCACCAACAGCCAAAGCAAAACGTACCTCAACAGATACGTTTATGACGATAACGGCAACTTTGTGTTTGCGGACGGCGAAACGCCTTTGTCGTTGACGGGCACGAAAGTAGAGGTTATCGGCGCAAACGCGTTTGCCAAATGCGTAAACCTCGATAATATGGACCTTGCGAACGTATACGCGATAGGCGTAAGGGCGTTTGACGGTTGCACGTCTTTGACTCACGCAGACCTCGTTCAACTCCGCAATACCGGCAAAGAGGCTTTCCGCGGATGCACGGCGCTTGAATCGGTAGAGATGGGCGAGAACACCAAGCTTTCATACGCAATGTTCGCAAAGAGCGGAATAAGGGAGGTCGAACTCTACGTTAAGGATACCGATATCCCCGAATTCTGCTTTGCGCTTTGCCCTAACCTAACAAGCGTGACGATACACAACGACGTTGTCAACATAGGCAAAGGCGCGTTCAGCGAGTGCCATGGACTGGAAACGGTCGCGATTCTCGGCGACGTTGACACGATCGGCGAGCAAACGTTCTACGATTCGGATAAGCTTACGACGCTTACTCTTCCCAACGGCACTACGAATATTGCCGCCAACGCCTTCCGCGATTGCGACAAGCTGACGACTTTGAAGTTTGCGGCAAAGACCGAGATCGTTGACATAACGGGAGCGATATTCTACAAAACCGGCGTAACCGACTTTGTCGTAGACGAAAACAACGCTCATTACGCGGTAACCGAAGGCATGCTTACGAGCAAAGACGGCACGAAGATAATATTTGCGCCTGTCGGAAACTCTTTTGGCGATACCTACGTTATAAAAGATTCCTTCAAGGCGATAGGCGCGAGCGCGTTTGCAGGAGCGAATTTCAAAGAAGTTGTCTTTGGCGGCGCGATAAGCATCGGCGCATACGCGTTCGGATATTGCTCGAACTTAGAAAAAGTCACCTTTGCCGCCACGACCGACACCGTGATAGGCGCAAGTGCCTTCAACGGCAACACCGCGCTTACGACGGTAGAGAACCTCGAATACGTCACCGACGTCAAAGAGTTGGCGTTTGCGGGAAGCGGCGTCAAGAGTGCCGTGATAGCCGAAAATGCCGTTTACGGCAACGGCGTATTCATGGGCTCCAAGTTGCAGGAAGTAGTCATAGGCAAAAACGCGCAATTCGGACTCAGCGCGTTCAGGAGTTGCACGTCGCTCAAATCGGTGACGATGCCGACAGACGGCGGAGTGGTATTCGGCGCAATGTGCTTTGCCGGCGACACCTCTTTGTTCTCGATAGACTTAACCAAGGTCGGCAACGGCGAGATAGCGAGAGAAACGTTCTACGGATGCTATAAACTTGCCTCTGTCGATTTGACGAACATAACGACAATAGGCGACTATGCGTTCTCGGACTGCCGCAATTTAGGCAAGGTTACGACCGCCGACGGACTCGAAGTCATCGGCGAAGGCGCATTCAGTCGCAACACCGAAAACGGCGGCGCACCGACGTTCACGGAGATTTATCTCCCGGAAACGCTCAAAAAGATAGGCGTCGGAGCCTTTATAGGTTGTCAAGGACTCAAAGAGGTGACGATCCCGGCGTCTTTGGCGGACGCAAACAATAAGTATTCTTTCGGCAATAAAGCCGAGGAAGAAGGCGAAGATCGCGATTTCCGCTACGGCGACACGCTCTTTATGATGTGCACGGCGCTCGAAAGCGTGACGTTGCCCGAGGGCTGCAAATATGTAGGCAGCTACATGTTCTACGGATGCACGAGTTTGATAACCGTAGAAAACACGAGCAAAGTTACCGAGATAGACGAGATGGCGTTCTCCAAAACCAAGTTGTCGAGCCTGTCTTTGTCTGTCGGCGCATTTGACTCGGTCAAGACTGTAGGTTACGGCGCGTTTGCGTCGAGCAAACTCGGCGGATACGTCAATATGCCGAACGTGGAAGAAGTAGGCGACTACGCTTTCCAAAGCGCGACGTTCATATCGTTCAACGCGCCCAAGCTACGCATAATCGGCGAAGCCGCGTTCCAATTGAACGAGAACTTAAAGAAATTCGATCTCGGCAAAAACATAGAGGATATCGGTTTGATGCCGTTCTACGGTTGCACTGCGCTCGAAGTTATTACGTTGGACGGAGAAGAAACGGCAGAGACCGACAGCGGTTACGCCGTAGTCGATGAAGGCATACTCTACACGATGATGAAGTCCGGCGCATACATGTTAAATTCCATTCCGTACGCAATGAACGTTTCGTATTTGGAGATAATCGAGGGCACGGAAAGAATCGAAACGTACGCCGCCAACGAGAACCCGACCATTTCTTACGTCGTATGTCCCGACAGCCTCAAACTGATAGGCAATTACGCGTTCTACAAGTGCAATGCGCTCACGACGGTTGAATTCAAGTCCGTACAGGCGCCGAGCTTGGAAGACAGCTACAACTCGAATATCACGTTGAGCGAAACCGATCCCGGATACGACGCCATACACAACGTATTCGACGTATTCGGATTGGAGCTGTACTATTGCACGTTTGTTGACATAGTCGGCAAAAAGGACCCCATCGACATGGTATTGCCGGCAAATGACGATATAAGCGGATACGACAGCCTTGTATACGAAGTTTATTTCGGCACAGTCGAGAACAGCCGTCGCAGCGATTACGTCGCGATGGAAGCGGAGCTCAACACGTTCATAGAGAGCGCGCAAAAGATAATGGAGCTTGACGCGGTTACGCTTGCGAACGAAACGCTTATCAACCAAGCGGTGACGGCGTACAAGGCATTGTCGCAGAGCGGCACGGATTACGGATACACCAAGGACGAGTGGTACATCATGATCGGAGCCGTAAACGAAGCCAAAGCGACGCTCAACAACCTCAAAATAAAGACGGCGACATACAAAGCGCAACAAATTCAAAAGCGCGTCAACGCCTTGCCCGCGACATTCGAGATAGGTGATCTCGCAATGTTAAAGGCGCTGATAAGCGACGTGAACTCGCTTGACATCAGGAACAAAGCGTTGCTTGACTTGACCAAATACAACGCGTTTGTCGATTCGTACAACGCGTACTGCAAAGCATTGGTAGCGGAGCTCGAACCCTTCTCCGGTATCGGCGCGTAGGAGGTGCCATATGAAAAAGAAATTGATTACGACAATAGCACTTATATTGGTAGTTGCGTCCATGGCAGTCCTTGCCGTAGGTTGCAAAGAAGAAAAAGAGGCGCCTTCGCTTGAAAAGTACATAGCGCAGATATCCACGTCTAAGGAAAACTTCAAAGTTATTACCACGAACATGACCGTTACCGATGAAGGCGTTACGGTTATGACGAAGAAAAAAGTCCTTACCGTCAACGGCGAGCAAGCCGACGTCACCGTAGAGGAAACCGTTCTCGGCGAGGACGGCAATATGGAAACGACTACGACGACGAGCCAAACGGCAAAAGCCGACATCAAGACTCCCGTCAATCTGAGCGCGGACAAAATGATATACTCCAAGCTCATCGATAACGGATTTACCTG
The DNA here is from genome assembly GCA_963642145.1 of Ruminococcus bicirculans (ex Wegman et al. 2014). Taxonomy (GTDB): domain Bacteria; phylum Bacillota; class Clostridia; order Christensenellales; family DTU072; genus Stercoripulliclostridium_A. The sequence goes on along the minus strand of CAVIFU010000017.1, from coordinate 10,903 downwards.
CATAATTTCATCCGACAACGCGGCGGAAGCTCTCGGCATAAGCGGAGCGACGATCGCAGGAGACGTTACCGTAACATGCACGTTCGACTCGGACAAATTGGCGTCCGTAGAGTACGAATTACTCCTCGAAACGGGCAAACAAGTAACCGTCGGCATGACTTTTGCTTATTAGGAGGCGAACCGATGAAAAAAGTTCTGATTACGATTTTACTTATAATATGTCTTTCGATCGGGCTTTGCGCGTGCAAGGACGACTCCGAAAACAACAATAACGGCAATAACGTCGTCGAAACTCCGACTTTGTCTAAGCCGACAAACGTCAATATCGACGCAAGCGGCAACATCACTTGGGACGCGGTAGAGCATGCGACGTCGTACATCGTCAAGATCGACGACGTAGAGTATACGTCGAACACCAACAGTTACCAAGCGCCTAACGTGACCAAGAGTTTCAACGTTACCGTAACCGCGAAAGCGGACGGATACAACGCTTCCGCGCCGTCCGAACAAAAGACTTACATCGCTAAGGTTACGCCCAAACCGCCCGTTACCGAGGTAAGCGTAGGCATCGAAGGCGCGTCCGAAATAAGAAGCGGAGCTTCCGCGCAATATACCGCAACCGTTACCGGTAGCGACAACACCGAGGTAACTTGGAGCGTTATTGACGGCGGCGACTACGTCACGATAGACGCGACAGGCGTTGTTACCGCAAAAGAAGTCAGTGGCGACGTTACCGTTCGCATACGCGCGACAAGCAAGGCGAACACAAAGTCATATGCCGAAAAAGTCATAGGAATAGTTGCCAAGCCCGTGCTTACGCAGGCAATGCTTGACGTATTCAAAGATGTAAACAAGATGTGCTTTGAAGGATACATGAGCATAGATGTGTATTCCAAAGGCTTGACGAGCAAATTGGAGCGTAGCTACGTTTCCGTCATCAAAACAGCCATGGACAACGAAAACGGCGGTCATTGGTATGCCGAGTACGCCGATACGAGCACGGGAATCAACCAAGGCATATATTACGCAAACCACAACGGCGTCGCGTCGCAAATAGGGTTGAGCCTCATGAATAACGAGTCCTACTACCCCTTGACGGACGACGACGGACTCAATTTGACTTGGAAAAATTCCGGTTTATACAATAATTTCGTCAACTTGAAGGTAGAAGACTTCGAACTCAACGATGAAACTTGGCGTTACGTCTACAAGCACGAAAACGACGTTCTCGTCAGCCACATGATTTCTTCCGCCAACCCTTACGATTTTGACACCAAGACGTTCTCGCTGATAATAGGCGACGGCGAAATCATGGGCATAACGGCAAGGAGTAATCCGGACGAAACGCTTTTGCAAGGCTACACTTGCTATGAAGAGTTATTTGTAGCCGTCAACATAAAGGACACGGTTGACGTACCCACAATACCCACATACGAGTATGACGAGGAATTGCACGCGCCTCTCAAAGCGGCTTTGGAAAATATGAGGAGCCTAAGTAGCTACACCGCCGACTATTTCGAGATGAGCTATTACCTCGTGACGTCCACATACGTCACCAAAGGCTACTACGAAACGGTTACGCAAGACGACTGCTATTTCGTGCCGTATTCCATCAGCAAAGACCCGTACGGAGCCGAAGTCAAGATCAAAGACGAAAGCGGCGCATACGGATTCCACAAGATAAACGATAGTCTCTACAACTCCTTCTTTATCGGAGCAGACCTCAAATCTTTCTCCGCGAGCAGGGCATACGCGGGCGACTTCAAAAACGCGCAACCGAGTTTTGCGTTCGCGCCCGAGATATTCCGCAGCGTCAGCCGCGACGAGGACGAGGGCACTACGACGTACTATGTCGAAAAACTAATGGCTAACGTTGCGACTACCTTCTATTACGGTTTGGGTACCGATAGTAACCTTTACGGTATCTACGCGACTGAAGGATACGTCCAAAATCAACCGTATCTCCCGTACGTCACCGTCAAGGAAGTGGACGGCAAAATGTATATTACGGAAGCCGGATTCTACTTCTACTTAGGTTCGATTTACGGTTTCATTACCATGAGTTACAGTGATTTCGATACCGCCACAACGGCGTCCGTATTGCCGGAAGGCGTAACGAACATAGACTTCGCCGTCAGGAATGTCCCCGCAAGCTGGAACGAGTTGACGATCGTTGTTTCCGATGACGACTCTACTCTCAGCGAGGATACGGAAGTCCCGGCAAACGCATACATAAGCGAATTCTTCAAAGCGACCAAGACGAGCGTAACCGTAACCGAGGACGACATATCCGCGTCCGGCGTAATCACCTGGGACGGAGTCGCGGATACTGCGTTCTATCTCGTGAGCTATACCGTTACCGAGGAAGACGCAACGACCGGCAAAGCGATCAAGGTCAAATATGCCCAAACGACTACCGAGACGTCTTTCGATACGAAAGCGGACAAAGACAACATATCCGCCGTGACGGTTTCCGCGTTCGATGAGGACAAATCGAGCATGCTGCCGTTCTTCGGCGAGGTTCTCGGCGACACATACGGCTTTGCACTCAACGGCATGCGTATACGTAGCAGCGACGAAGTAAAACTGATGAAGCCCGTTCTTCAAATCTACTACGATGTACCGCTTGACCTTAACTATTCCATAGATTCGTCCTTGAAAGCCGTCAAAGAGCAGCTTGTCTCTCTCGGCTTCGAGAAGAACAAGAGCGGCGAATACGTTAAGGACGGCGTAGTGGTATTACCGCTTGACGTCAGCCTCGACTTTATCATATACGTTTGGTACGATCCCGTTGCATAAATTTTTACAAAGAATTTACCGAACATTGATTAAGCGAGAAATTGACCTACAAAACAAAATGATTATAAAATAAACTAACTTTAATATAAGGAGTAACCTATATGAAGAAGCGCGTAAGTAAAATCGCATTGATATTATGTATGGTTTTGGTGCTTGTGATGAGTATTGCCCTGACCGCATGTGATAAAGATACGAATACCGAAACAGCAAAGAAGATTTACATTTCTTCCAAAGGACAGGCGCTCAAAGTCGGCACAACCGTTGCTTTGACCGTCATTACCGATCCCGAAGGCGAAGCATGGGACATCGACATATCCGATCCTTCGCTCGTAGGATACGACGAAAACAACGGATGCTTGTACGTTGTCGCGACAAGAGTTCTCGAGACGTCTACCGTTACGGTTACCGTTTCCTTGGTCAAGGATCCCACCGTCAAGGCGAGCAAAACGTTTACTGTGATTGCCTCCGAGAGGACCGAAGCCTCGTATGTCGTCGTTACGGCGGATAAATATACGATTGCCGCAGGAGATCCCGCTCTTTTGACCATCAGCACGTCAAACGATGAAGCGTACGACGTCACGTTGTCGAATAAATCGTACGCGGCATACAACAACGGCGTTCTTACCGTATTCGAAGCTCCCGATGAGGATACGCAGATAACCGTCACCGTTTCATTGAAGAGCGATCCCACCGTCAAGAGCAGCAAGACATTTACGATAAAAGCCAAAGAAGAGGCTCCCACGCTCAAACTCAAATCCGACGTCGGCGAAATCGCGGTAGTCAATGACGGCGAAACCAAGAACAAGGCGCAATTGACCGTTTCCGTCATACCCGATGCCGAATACACATTGTCCGCGTCTTCCGACAAGATCGCAATCAACGACGATAACACCGTTGAAATCGTCGGCGACGTTCCCTACGATACGAGGGTAACCATCACCGCCAAGCTCAAAGATCATCCCGAAGTAAAGAGCTCGGTCAGCCTGTATTTGCGCGCTTTGCAAAAGGAAGGTCAGGTTGACGGCGCCAACGGTTTGAAATTGACCACCGAGATGATGAAAACCGTCTCCAACGCTTCTATAACCGCCAAGGGAACCCTTGTAGACTACTATGTCGTATACGGCGGCGATACCAAGGTTACGAGTTACGACACCGTCGTATATATGGAAGAAGGCAGATGGTCCGGCTCTTGGAACATCACCGGCAAAAAGAACGGCACGGTAATCACCGACATCTACAAGAAGGGCACGGAGAAAGTTAATTACGCGTATGACAGAGACACCGGCGTATTCTATTCGGATTACGAGATGCTCAAACTCTATATAAACAAAGACAACCAAGTCGCTGAAAAGAGAGTTACCTCCTACGACAGCACGCCGATAGCATGGACGCAACAGCATTTGTATAACCCCATGAGTCATTTCGCGCTCAACGTCTCCAAGAAATTCCGTCACGTAGACATTGCCGCGGAGAACTTTGACATCGAAGCGTACGGCTACAATTCCACCGAGTACGCGGTATTCAAGTACGTCATCGACTCAAACGACGCGGACGATTGGTACTATGCGACATACCTTTCTTACGCCTTCACGCCCATGGGAGAGGACACCATCGATAACATTTACATTGTTGTCGGAAAAGACGGCATAGTCGGCTTTATCGGCGAAACCGAGCACACGTCCTACGGCGCAACCGACGACGAGGGCTACCCCATCGAGGGCGAAACCGCCACGTCCGAAAGCTATACCGTACTCAACATTAAGTTTAGCGATATCGGCAAAACCACGGTAGCGGATCCCACTCCTTACACCACTACCGCAAGCGATTCGCTTACGCAAGGCGCATATACTGCATTGTTGACCATGATAAAGACGATGAATGGTGCTACTAACTATACTTTTGAAGCGGTAGACGCAACCACGTATTCGCCCTCCATCGACGAGTCCGAATATCAAGTTTCCGGCAGTACCGATTCGAGCGCTTCTTCCACTTCCACATCTTCGAGCACGAGCTCCAAGAAGACGGTTACCAATCCCTATGCAAGCACGCGCACTCAAGACGGCACGGTAGGCACCGTAGGGTATATCACGGCTGACGCAATAGTGCTTGGCACTACCGGTAAATACGAATACGGCATGTCCGGCGATCCGCTGTACTATACCGACTACACCGGATACAAACAAGTTTCCGAAAGCTATTACGATGAGTTTGCGTTTGACAGCAGCGCCGACGCGTTCGTCGGTAAAAAACGCTATGCCGGCACTGTTAAAGATATGATTCCTCAATTCGAGTTTGCGGCTGAAATATTCAAATTCAAGTCGGTGCAAACCGTTGAATCGGATAGAGGAGCAAATGTTTACGTATATGAGTACACCCTGCGCGACGTAACCATCGCCAAGGACGTTGCGATGGAACTTTCCATGTACAAATATGCCGAAGACGCCGTAAGCGACGTCGGATCCGATTTTTCGATCTGGGTTGATCAGTACGGTAACTTGATTAAGTCCGTATATCAATATTCGATTGTAAGCGGAACTTATGCCGGTTACGTAACAACCACATACTCCGCATACGGTAGCACGAAGATAGCAGACAAAGCTTTTGACGGATACGTCCAAAGGACCCCCGAAACTTCGTGGGCGTCGTTCACGGATCTTAGCTACTTCCACAAGCATACCACGTTGTGCTCTGCCTACAATTGCAGTACGAGCGAGCCTTACGACCACAGCGGACACCACGCAACCGTTGACAAGATCATAGAAGACGTATTCGGGGATAGCTACGCAAGCGTTCCGACTCCCGATGTCTTTACCGGCATATTCGGCGACAACCTGCACGCACCGGGATTCAATTGGAAGACCGTAGAAGGCGCAACCGGAGATATTTACAAAGATTATATCGAGTTCACGCTGTCATATGACGTATGCGACGAGAACAAACAAATAATCCAATCCGACTATCAGCGCCTCATGACCGCGCTTGGAACCGCGCTTAATGCAAAAGGATATACCAAGTCCGATGCAAACAGCAACACCGACAAGGATCCGTTGCAGGGCGGCAGCAGATACGCAACGTTCATCAATAGCGACGCGGGCATCCAAATCGTAGTCGAGAACAACTTCACAAGATACTTCTGGGTATACATCTACCACGCCGGTGATTGGTCGCTTAAATAAAGACTTATTCGACTGATCCGAAAGGAGAAGGCATGAAAAAGAGGCATATTACCACCGCGATACTTTTGGCGGTAGCAATACTTATGATATTCACATTCATCGGATGTGACAAAGACGATGGCGGAGTAACTCCGCCATCGCCGGATAACACGAACGACGGCGAGCGCGTCGTAGAGGTTTTTGCGATTCAATCGACCGTGGAAATCGGTTTGGCGGAATCGGAAGTCTACGACTACACATCGTTGTTCGCCATCGTTGCGGACGGCGTTTCGGTACCCGTCGAAAAGTCATATATCGATACGAGCGCGGTACCCGAACATCAAGGATCGGGTACCGTTACTTGCACATATGAGGGCGCAAGCGCCACTGTCACCGTGATTATTTCCGAGCCCGTATACGAGCTGAATCTGAGCAAAAACTACATTACGGTATTGGAGACGGAGGCTGCGAAATACAATTATCTTCAATATTTCCGCGCAACCATTGACGGCGAAACCGAGCAGATCGTTCCGAGTATGGTCACAAGCAACGTCAAAGCCGAAACGGGCACGTACAAGTATAGCGTAACCTACCACGGCATAACCAAAACGTTGACGGTCATGGTAGATAACGGATACACCGTTACGGCGTACTACGAAACGCGCGAGATCAGGGACGATGAGATCCTTACCTACAAATACACAAGTTTGTTTGTCATCAGGGACAACGCCGGCAAATACGTGCAGGATAGCGAGGATTACTTGGATGTAAACGTGACGATTGACGGCGGATACGTGACTTGCACATACAAGGGTAAGTCCGCTACGACCAAGATAGTTCCCATCAAACTTAAATATGACATCGTCAAACTGTGCGATAGCCTGACGATCTATTCCGGCAAGGTAGCGTCCTACGATTTCACCAAACTGTTTATCGGATACGTGGACGGCAAAGAGCGGGCGATCGCATCGGATTGCGTCACGACCGACATTACGGCAACCCCCGGCGAATACACCGTTACGGTTAATTTCGGACGCGCTACGGCGACGTTGCCGGTAACGGTTAGCGGTGATCACGTAATAGAAATACTCCCGGCATACTCCGAGTTGACCGTTAGGGAAGACGAGGTAAATACAGTCGATTTATCCGAATATTTTTGGCTCTATGTCGATGAAGAAATTGCCGATTCCGCGGATATAACGTTTGATTACGACACGTTAAGGGATGCCGTATGCGGCCATACGGTTACCGTAAGCGCAAGTTACAGCGAGGACGGTACAACGGTGAACAAGTCGTTTGACGTCAGGGTTACCGATAAGGCAACCCCGGTGGTTACGACTGCAGATGTCGTTACTTACCCTAACGGAGAGAGAATCAATCTAACGTCGCTATTCACCGTCACGCTAAACGGCGTCGCGGTAGAGGTAACAGCCGACATGCTTAGCGGAGAAGTGGACTATTCCGTCGAAGGCGACTACCCCGTAACACTTACGTATGACGGCAAGGACTACGTTTCGGTCGTACACGTCAAGCGCGGAGTATCGATAACGCCCGTAAGCGATCCGATAGTGGTATCCTTAGGCACGGACAAAGACGCCTACGACTTTGCGAGCGACTTTGAAGTGATGGTCAACGGCATACGTTTCCGCAGTATCGAGCGGTACATGGACTTAACCGCCGTCGATTTCTCTACCGAGGGCACATACGCGGTTAAGATAACCATACCTTACGGCGAAAAAGCAGGTTCCGTCCAAAACATCGAGTACGAAGCGACATACAGTGTTGTCAAGTACAAATACGAAGTTTCCGTCGACTCCGACGAAGTCGTGTTGAAGACGGGCGTCTACAATTACGATATCACGAGCAACGTTACCGTATACGTCAACGGCATCAAGCAGATTTTGACCGACAAAAGCGACAATATCGACTTAGACCCGACCGCGGTATACTACGAAGTGCTTTCCGACGAGATCGACTACACGGTTTCGGGCGTTAAGGACGTCAAACTTGCCGTATACGCAAACGGTTCCGGCAAAGAGCCGATAATTGCGGAATACAAGCTGACGGTATGCGCGAGCGTATACGTAGCGGGCACGGACAAAGCGATATTCACGGGCGCGACGATTTTGCCGGAGGACATGTTTGTCATCACCGAGAACGGCAAGACAGTCAAGCCGACTTTTGACGAAATCAGCGGCAAAGTCAACGTATTCGAGCCGGGCGTTTACTACGTAAGCATCGATCACAAAGGCGTCACCGCCGAGAGCAGGATAGTCATAATAGACAACGCCATCAAAGGCACATATCACACCAAGCTCAGCACGATACCGGTTGAGCAGGAATACGACGACGAGGGTTACGCTACGCAAGACGCGGTTGCGTCAAAGCCGTTGAAAGACTTTATCGTCAATGATGACGGCAGCATAACGTTCGGCGCGAAGAACGTGACGATAGTCGGCGCCGAGGACGAGCGCACGATCAAAATCAAGATAGGGTCTTACGACTACACTTTGTACTATTTTGACGGCATAATCGTTTTGGATCCCGACAATTCGCTCAGGATGAGTTACAGCGACGACAAACGCCCGATGGTGTACTTTAACGAGGGCGCGTGGAACATCGATTCTCACATAATCGTCAACCGCGGTTCCAAGTACGTGCTATACGACACCATCAACAATTATTCGATAGACGTTTTCGGCATAACGTCGACGGAGGACGCCGCGATAAGCAAGTGGTACGCGCTGTACGTAAACCTTATGAGCAAGACGTCGAGCGACACGATTTATTCGGTGAGCTGGGGCGAAGCGGAGTTCTCTGAGGGATTCGAAGCCAAGAGCGGTGAAAGAGCCACTTTGACTTTTGACGGCGTGCGCTACATATTCGATATGGTTTCCGCAACGACCGCAAAGGTTGATCTCAACGCCGACGCGGCGGATTACAAGTACGCGAACATGAAGTTTAGCGGCAAGATAGACGGCAAAACGGCGAGAGTCAGTTTTAGCGACAAAGACGTCGCTACGCTGACGATAGGAAGCGACGTATACCAATTCGCTTCGCGCGCGAACGCATATCTCGATTACGAGACGGACGCGTTGTTCTTGTATGATTTCAATGAAAAGACGTCTAAATATTATTCTTTCCGCATCAAGTTGGACGTTGACAATAAGACTTTCACTGTAGACGAAAAGGACAATCTGTTCGGCTACTACGTATACGACAACATGTACGTATTCCTTGACGGATACGGCACCGGGCACATTGCGTTTGACAAGTCGGAGACGAATCCGTTGGCGGTGACATACACGAGAGTGGGTAACGAGCTGAGGCTTGCTTTTATAGGCGTAAACAGCGGATACGCGCACGGTACGTCCGCTAAGTTCTACGTAGCGGAGCTACTCAACGTTCTTACGTGCAAAGACATTGCGGACACGTCGTTGATAGGCGCGAAGTTTGTAAACCAATACATTACGGACGGCGCGATCATCAGCGTTGACGTATCATTTGTAGATTGCGGCACTTTATATGCCGATCTGCGCAAACGGATTACCGTTACGACCAAGGACGGCACGTGGGACGAAACGACAAAGAAAACCAATTTTAATATGAATGCCATCAGCACCAACAAGGGCGGCTTCTACCAAATCGTCATCGGCAATCTGCAGGTAGGCGGCGAGAGCGTCAAAGCATACTATGTAGTGGAGTATCGCGACAAGAAAGAAAGCGAGCTTGCCTTAAACTACAAAGGAGGCTTGTGCGATTCGTCTACGACGCTTGAAATAACCAAATACGGCACGGCAAACATTCTCTACAACGGCGTAAAATACGTAGGCGACACGTTCTACGGCGAGGACGGCACGACGTTCATCATCAAGGCATATTCCGCGACATACGCATTCATTGCGCTCAAAGGCGAAGTCATATCGGACGGCGTCATCAAGGTAACGGCGAGCGGTGCGGATAAGTTCACGGAGTACTTCACGACGGGCAAAACGGCGATAATAGGCGCAGAAGGTTGCGTACTGAGGGAAATCACCGTCGGCGACTCCGTCAAATACTATTTGAGCAACAGCACGAACGCGTTGGGCGCGGAAGCGCAAATCACGTTTGAAGAAGGCACGGACATCAAGACGGCGGGCACGATCTTCAAGGCGCAAACGGCAAACAGAACGGTATACGCGCGCGTTACTAAGTGGGGCGACTCCGTCACGGGCTTGACGCTTGCGGACGCAGTACGCGGAACGTACACGTCTACGGACGGCGATACGTTGACGCTCAACGGCTTCGGCACGGCTAAACTCGGAACCGAGACGGGCACGTATGTGATAAACGTTCGTTCTGTAACCGTCAAAGTAGGGGGCGATGTCAACGTCTACATGCTTGGCGCGGACGATACGTATAGCGTAGCGGACATTACTTTGGACGAGAGCCTGATTTCCGGCATAAGTTACCAAGCGTCATATACTTTCTATTGTGATAACGAGCCGTACACGGCGGTAACAACGTTTATATTCGGAGAAAACGGCGTAGTCACCGTGATATCCTCTTCGAGCGAGCACGACTCGGGATCGTCCTCCAAGGACATGTGCCAAACCGATAAATACAATCCGCCTTTCGGATCCAAAAACGGCACCCAAGGCACTTATGCGGTAGTCGGCGATACCGTCACGATAAAAGTAAACGACGCAACCATCGTTTTGACCATAGTCGACGTTACTTCTCCCAAGAAGTTGAACGTCATTTCAACGACAGTTTCGTCAGACGCGCACGGCTACTTCGGCACGACCGTGGTATTTGAAACAATGTAACCAATCACCCAAAACAAGTCGGTCGGCTCTGTAATACTTTACGGAGCCGATTTTCTTTTGTTCAAGCGGTCCCCACCCCTGAGAATTATATACATCGCCTACGGCGACGGTGATATACACGCCCGATGGGCGCGGTGATAT